>JAFQUL010000197.1 GCA_017408535.1 Clostridia bacterium | reverse complement strand
TGCTTGTCCCGAGTGTCTCGGAATCGGTGTGAAAAGAAGAGTATCTCCCTCCAAAATAATACCCAATAAGTCGCTTTCTCTTTCTGAAGGTGCGATAGTGGTAAACGGCTTCAAATCCATAGCTCCCGAAAGCTGGAACGGACCGCTTCTTATGGCGGTAGTAGAGCGAATGGGGTATACGCTTGATACCCCCCTTAAGGAATATTCAAAGGATGACCTTAATGCGCTTCTCTACGGTACCGGACTTGAACTATATACCGTTGACAGATATTTCGGCGGCGAGGTGCACCACCAAACGGTACGCTTTGACGGTCTGGTAAATATTATCGAGCAGAGACTTACCCAATACGGTAATGAATATTATGAAATGTTCATTGAAGAGATCCCCTGCCCCAAATGTAAGGGCAGACGTCTTTCCGATACAACTCTTGCGGTAACCGTCGGCGGTATAAACATTGACGAATTCTGTTCAAAATCGGTATCTGAGGCACTTAAGTTCACAGAAGAACTCGTCCTTACCGATACAGAAAAAATTATTGCCAAGGAAATACTCAAGGAAATCAAATCAAGACTTAATTTCCTTTGCAGTGTGGGTCTTGACTATCTGACGCTGTCAAGAAAAGCAGGAACTCTGTCCGGCGGTGAAGCTCAGAGAATACGCCTGGCAACACAGATCGGTTCGTCGCTGGTAGGTGTGCTTTATATCCTCGACGAGCCCAGCATCGGTCTTCATCAGAGAGACAACAGTAAGCTGATAAACACTCTGAAATCGCTGCGTGACCTGGGCAACAGCGTTATTGTTGTAGAGCACGATGAGGAAACAATGGAGTCTTCCGACTATATCGTGGATATCGGTCCCGGTGCGGGAATACACGGCGGACAGGTGGTTGCGGCCGGTACACCGGAAGAGCTAAAAAACGATCCCAACTCAATAACAGGTGCATATCTGTCCGGAAGAATGAAGATAGAGGTGCCTAAGGAAAGAAGAAAAGGTAACGGCAAGGAGCTGAAGATATTCGGTGCCGCCGAAAACAACCTTAAAAACATTAACGTTTCCTTCCCTCTCGGTACTCTCACCTGTGTGACAGGTGTTTCGGGATCGGGAAAATCATCTCTTGTAAATTCAATACTTCATCAGGTGCTGGCAGACGAGCTTAACGGTGCTATCACCTACCCCGGTAAATATAAGAAGATCGAAGGCATCGAGCACCTTGACAAAATAATTGCCATCGACCAGAGCCCCATTGGTCGTACTCCCCGCTCCAACCCCGCAACATATACCGGTCTTTTCGGTGAAATACGCGAGCTGTTTGCAAAAACCCCTGATGCAAAGGCAAGAGGATACAAGGCAGGTCGCTTCTCCTTCAACGTAAGAGGCGGCAGATGCGAGGCCTGCGAGGGCGACGGAGTGAAGCGTATTGAGATGCATTTCCTTCCCGACGTATACGTTAACTGTGACGTATGTAACGGACGTAGATACAACAGAGAGACTCTTGAAGTAAAATACAAAGGAAAGAATATATACGACATACTCGAAATGACTGTTGAGGAGGGTGTTTCCTTCTTTGACGGGCTTCCCTCAATTAAGAATAAGCTGCAGACCATGTACGACGTAGGTCTCGGATATATCAAGATAGGTCAGTCCTCCACCACTCTCTCCGGCGGTGAGGCTCAGCGAGTCAAGCTTGCCACCGAGCTTTCAAGGAGAAGCACCGGCAAGACAGTATATCTTCTTGACGAGCCCTCCACCGGACTTCACAGCGATGACGTGCGCAAGCTGATATCAATGCTTCAGCGCCTTGTTGACAGCGGTAATACCGTCATTGTTATCGAACATAACCTCGATATAATTAAAACTGCTGACTATATCATCGACCTTGGTCCTGAGGGCGGCGATAAGGGCGGACAGCTGGTTGCATGCGGTACTCCCGAAGAAGTAGCTGCATGCGACGGCTCATATACCGGTATGTATCTGAAAAAATTATTAAACAAATAAACATAATAAAAAAGGAGCACAAAAATGAAGATCGAAAATGTAAATGTATCCGATTGGCGCGGGTACGAGCGTCACGTTTTTTCCTTTAACGGTCACGAGGGGTTGATAGTTCTTCCCAAGACCGCCGCAGAGGGTAACCCCTGGGTATGGAGAGCTGAGTTTTTCTCCGCCTTTGATACTGTAGATATGGACCTTCTCTCAAAGGGTTGGGCTGTCGCTCACTACTCTGTAAGCGATATGTACGGCGCACCTCAGGCGGTATCTCTTATGAAGTCCTTCAAGGAGGCTCTGGTTGAAAAATATTCTCTTTCCGCTAAATGCGCTATGTTCGGCTTCAGCCGCGGTGGTCTGTACACCGTTAACTACACAGCAGAGCACCCCGAGGACGTTGCTGTGATCTATCTCGATGCTCCGGTATGCGATATAAAGAGCTGGCCGTGGGGCTACGGAAAAGGTGATGGAGACCCTGAGTGCTGGGAACAGTGTAAGGAGCTTTACGGTTTGACCGATGAGAGTGCTAAAACCTTCACCGGAAACCCTCTTAACAAGATCGAAAAGCTTGTTTCTGACAAGATCCCCTGCATACTCGTTGCAGGTCTTATTGACAAGATAGTTCCCTACTGTGAGAACGGAGAGCTGTTCGTTAAGCAGTACGAGGCTCTCGGCGGTGAAATAAAAACTATTCTTAAGCCTGATTGCGATCATCATCCTCACAGCCTTGACGACCCTGCACCTATTTCCGATTTTATCGTTGTTCATAAATAATTAACAATTTACACAATAAAAGATATTGACTTTTAGGCCGTAAAATGGTAAATTCTATGTGTGGTTAGCACTTTAACACAAAGAGTGCTAAAACAGAGTTTCCTTTTACGGCCTCGCTTTATTTTTCGGGAGGTGATGATACGTTGAAAACACCGGATAATGACCTCAGTGCCAGAAAGAAACTTATACTTAAAGCAATAGTTGACGCGCATATCGATGAGGGTGAGCCGGTCGGCTCAAAGTATCTTACACAGTATAAGCAGCTTGCTTATTCCTCTGCTACCATTCGTAACGAGATGGCAGAGCTTGAGGCAATGGGGTATCTTGAGCATCCGTACACATCATCGGGACGTGTTCCGTCGAATCTCGGATACCGTTTTTACGTTGATGCCCTTCTCCAGCAGTACAGCATGACTGCACAGGAGATATTTGAGTTAAATCAGCTTATGCACGCAAAAATGCTTGAGCTTGATAAGCTCATAGACAGAGCGACAAAGCTTGCGTCATCCATGACAAATTATACCGGCCTTTCGATCAAGCCCCGTCCCGTCAGCTGTACGGTAAACAGGTTTGAAGCTATCCCGGTGGACGGGTCAAGCTTCGTTCTCGTAATGCTCACAGGAGTAAGCACGGTAAAAACAAAATACGTAAAGCTTGATGATGAATTTCCGAAGGAAGAAATGCACCGTCTCGGAATCACTCTTACCGAGTGTATTTCCGGTCTGTCCGCAGATGAGATAACCCTCCCTAAGATAATGGAGATAGAGCGGCGGATGGGAGCATATTACCGTATGGTCTCCCCTGCTATCAAGTGCATATATGATGCACTGAGCGAGACGGACAGCGGCGACGTTAAGGTAGAGGGTGCGGATCTTTTGCTCCAATACCCCGAATATTCCGACGTATCCAGACTCAAGGGGATGCTGAATCTGTTCGAGCAAAAGGATCAGCTGCTTCAGATGGTTGCAGATGCAGATGACAGTAAGGTCAATGTATTTATAGGGTCTGAAAACAGTGTCAACACGATGAATGATTCCACTCTCGTATTCAAAACAATTAAGGAGGGCGGCCGAGTAGTTGGTGCTATCGGTATAATCGGACCGAGAAGAATGAATTACTCAAGAGTAATTTCCACAGTCAATCAGCTCTCTGCGGCGATTTCCGAATCTGTAAACGGCAGCGCCCTTCCACCGGATAAAAATAACAGCGAAAATAACTAAACTAAGGAGATCCAAATGGCAGAAGAAATCAAAGAAACCGTCATAGAGGATGCGGCACCGGAAAGTGAAGCATCGTCCGACAAAAAGCAGAAGGACAGCTCCTCGAAAAAGACGGATAAGGACAGCAAAAAGCTGAAAAAGGAGCTTGAAGAAGCAAACAAGGCTCTCTCTGAAAAGGAAGCGGCTTACACAGAGCTTAATGACAAGTATATGCGTATCCTTGCTGAATACGATAACTTCCGCAGACGCACTCAGAAAGAGCGTGAAGGAATATATTCAGACGCATATTCCGATGCTATTACAAATATCCTTCCCATATACGATAACGTTGAAAGAGCCGTTCAGTATTCGGAGGGTGACAAGGTATCTGAGGGTGTTGCTCTCATTATGAAGGGCTTCGCAGATACCCTGGATAAAATGGGTATCACCGAGATCCCTGCCCTGGGTGAGAAATTCGACCCGGAGATACACAATGCAGTAATGCACGTTGAGGATGAAGCATACGGCGAGAACGAAGTTATCGAGGTGCTTCAGAAGGGTTATCGCAGAGGCGACAAGATAATCCGTTTCGCAATGGTAAAGGTAGCAAACTAAAACAGAACAAATATAAATTTATTTTTGATATTTTTAGGAGGAACATTAAAATGGGAAAAATCGTAGGTATAGATCTTGGAACAACTAACTCTTGTGTAGCGGTTTATGAGGGCGGCGAGCCCACCGTTATCACCAACCCCGAGGGTGCAAGAACCACTCCCTCTGTTGTATCCTTTTCTAAGGACGGCGAGCGCCGTGTAGGTCAGGTCGCAAAGAGACAGAGCATTACCAATCCCGACAGAACCGTCAGCAGTATAAAGCGTGAGATGGGCAGCGACTACAAGGTTACTATCGACGATAAGAAGTACACCCCCCAGGAGATCTCCGCTATGATCCTTCAGAAGCTGAAGGCAGACGCAGAGGCATATCTCGGCACTCAGGTCACCCAGGCCGTTATAACCGTTCCCGCATACTTCACCGACGCACAGCGTCAAGCTACCAAGGATGCAGGTAAGATCGCAGGCCTTGAGGTAATGAGAATAATCAACGAGCCTACCGCAGCAGCTCTTGCTTACGGTATGGATAAGGATGACGATCAGAAGGTAATGGTATTTGACCTTGGCGGCGGTACCTTTGACGTTTCCCTTCTTGAGATCTCCGACGGCGTATTTGAGGTTCTTGCTACCGCAGGTAACAACAAGCTGGGCGGCGACGATTTCGACGAGAGAGTTATAAACTGGATAGCTGAAGAGTTCAAGAAGGAGAACGGTATCGATCTCCGCCAGGACAAGATGGCTCTCCAGAGACTTAAGGAAGCAGCTGAGAAGGCTAAGATCGAGCTTTCCGGCGTAACCACCACCAACATCAATCTTCCCTTCATCACTGCAGATGCTTCCGGTCCTAAGCACTTTGACGGTACTCTTACCAGAGCAAAATTCGACGAGCTGACCGCTGATCTTGTTGAGGCAACTATAGCTCCCACCAAGCGTGCACTTTCTGACGCAGGTCTTGCTCCCTCTCAGATAGACAAGGTACTTCTTGTAGGCGGTTCCACCAGAATCCCCGCTGTTCAGGAAGCAGTTAAGAAGTTCATCGGTAAAGAGCCCTTCAAGGGAATCAACCCCGATGAGTGCGTAGCTGTCGGCGCGGCTATCCAGGCAGGCGTTCTCGGCGGTGAGGTCAAGGATCTTCTTCTCCTTGACGTTACTCCCCTTTCTCTCGGTATCGAGACTCTCGGCGGTGTATTCAACAGAATCATCGACCGTAACACCACTATTCCCGTAAAGAAGAGCCAGGTATACTCCACCGCCGCTGACGGTCAGACCTCTGTTGAGATCCACGTGCTTCAGGGTGAGCGTGAGATGGCCGCAGGAAACACCACTCTCGGCCGCTTCGTGCTTGACGGTATTCCCGCGGCTCCCCGTGGAGTTCCTCAGATCGAGGTAACATTCGACATCGACGCTAACGGTATCGTTAACGTAACCGCTACCGATAAGGGTACCGGCAAGGAACAGCACATCACCATCACCTCCTCCACCAACATGAGCCAGGAGGATATCGATAAGGCAGTTAAGGATGCAGAGAAGTTTGCAGACGAGGACAAGAAGATCAAGGAATCTGTTGAAGTAAAGAACCATGCAGACAGCCTTATCTTCCAGTCTGAGAAGGCTCTCGGCGAGCTTGGCGACAAGATCTCCGATGCCGACAAGGCTCCCGTTAACGCCGCTATCGAGAAGCTTCGCGAGACTGTAAAGGGCGGAGACACCGAGGCTATCAAGGCTGATACCGAGGCTCTTGAGAAGGCATTCTACGCTATCTCTGAGAAGCTCTACCAGCAGGCAGGCCCTCAGGGTGCTGACGGTGCCGCTGATCCCGGTGCAGGTGCACAGGGCGGCGACGGTACCTTCTACAACGCTGAGTACGAAGACAAGACCGGCGACAACAAATAATCATACCTATCATTTGCAGGGACATTCGACTGCTCTCGGGCAGTCGGGTGTTCCCTGCTTTTCGGATTTTTACTATTTGATTTTGATTTCAGAAAAAAGGATCACAGCTTAACTATGGCAGAAGAAAAACGCGATTATTATGAGGTGCTGGGCGTAGCCAAGGGTGCCTCTGACGATGAAATAAAAAAAGCGTACCGCTCACTTGCTAAAAAATACCATCCGGATATGCATCCCGGTGACAAAGAGGCGGAGGCTAAGTTCAAGGAAGCCAACGAGGCTTATGCTGTCCTTTCGGATAAAGAAAAGCGTTCTCAGTACGATCAGTTCGGACATGCGGCGTTCGATCCCTCAAGAGGCGGGACCGGATTTGATTTTAACGGTTTCGGCGGATTTGATTTCGGTGATATATTCTCAAGCTTTTTCGGCGGCTCGTCCTCCGGCGGCAGACGTAACGGTCCCGTTCCCGGCGAGGATATATATGCATCCGTCACAGTTTCCTTTGAAGAAGCCGCATTCGGCTGTAAAAAGGACGTCTCCTTCGGCCGTGTAGGCAAATGTCCCGACTGCTCCGGCAGCGGTGCCAAAAAAGGCACCTCTCCCGAAACATGCTCTACCTGCCACGGTACAGGTAAGGTATCAAGTGCTCAGAGGACCCCTTTTGGTGTGTTTCAGTCCACCCAGCCCTGCTCTGCATGCCGCGGAACGGGTAAGATAATCAAGGAACCCTGCACAAACTGCCGCGGAACCGGTTATATCAAGACCACCAAAAAGCTTTCCGTTTCTATTCCTGCTGGAATTGATGACGGACAGCGGATCGCTCTCCGCGGTGAGGGACATGACGGAAGAAACGGCGGATATCCGGGAGATCTCATAATTGAAGTATCTGTTCGTCCCCATGCTTATTTTGAGCGTGACGGATACAATATCTACTGCGATGTTCCGATAACATTTACAGAGGCGGCACTTGGTGCTGAGATAGAAATTCCCACTCTCGAAGGCAAGCAAAAGTACACTATCCCCGAGGGAACTCAGCCGGGTACAAGATTTACCCTCAAGGAAAAAGGCATACCGGTAGTCAACTCCAAAAAGAGAGGCGACCTTATCTTTACTGTAAACGTAGAGGTACCCAAGTCACTAAGCAGTAAGCAGAAGGAGCTTCTCCGAAACTTTGCCGACAGCTGCGGAGAAAACAATTATCAGAAGCACACGAGCTTTTTCAAACGTCTTTTTAAGGATTTCAAATAATGGAAAATAATATTTGGATACAGATCAAGGTCACTTGTGACCTTAAATACCGTGATACGGTATGCGATATAATGAGCATAGTTGATCCGGGACTTATGATCGAGGATTACAGCGATATAGAAACAGGTCTTAACACTGTGTATGGAGAGCTTATCGACGAGACCATACTCAACGCAGATAAAAACACCGTAGCGGTATCTGTGTATATTTCCGGTGACAGACCTCTCGGCGAGTATCTCTCTTTTCTCAGAGAACGCTTCTCTGCCAACGGAGTAGACGCAAAGATCGAAACGCTGGGACTTGACGAGAATGAGTGGGCAAGCTCCTGGAAACAGTACTATAAGCCCATACATATCGGTGAGCGTATAGTGGTCTGTCCCCCCTGGGAGAAATGCGAGCTTCCCGAAAACGGCATTCTCGTTGAAATGGACCCCGGTATGGCCTTCGGCACAGGATCACACGAGACCACAAGACTGGTAATGCGTTTGCTTGAAAAGCATCTCTCCGTCGGTGAAAATCTTCTTGACGTAGGATGCGGCAGCGGAATTCTGGCTATCTGTGCATCAAAGCTCGGTGCAAAAAGATGCTCTTCCTACGACATAGACCCGGTAGCAGTCAGAGTGGCAAGAGATAATATCGAGTCAAACGGAATCACGAATGTAACCTGCGACGTATCCGACCTTCTCTCAAACGTTACTCTTGAGTACGGAAAGTACGATTTTGTAACAGCGAATATCGTTGCAGAGATAATTATCAGAATGGCTCCCGACCTGCCCGGCTTCATTAACGACGGTGCCGTACTCATAGTATCCGGTATCGTTGACTCAAAGCAGGCAGATACCGTTGCCGCGCTTGAAAAGGTCGGTTTCTCCGCTTTTGACGAGCTCCACGAAAACGAGTGGTGCGCAGTTGCCCTGCGTTACGGTAAATAACTGTTATTTCTAAAATACGACGTCCAGCTGGATGTCGTAATTTTGTTTTTCTGCCGTAATATACGCAAAATTACTATAAAAATAACTTTTTTTCCTTTTTATTTCACAAATAATTAACAAAATAGCCAAAAAAAGATTTGACAAAATACCAAAAATATAGTATAATAAGTACAAATAATGTTTGGTTTTTTTGTGTAATGTGGCAATAAAACCGAATATTTTTTTCGGAGACATGTTATGCCGAGATTTTTTGTTGAAAACGGTACCCCATCAGACGGAAAAATTGTAATCATCGGTGAGGATGCACACCACATTTCCTATTCTCTCCGAATGGCTGTAGGCGATCCGGTCACCGTTTGTGATATGGCTCGCACGGAATACAGCTGCGTGATAGAGTCTTTCTCCCTCGATTCAGTGACCCTGACAATTCTCTCTGAGGAAGAGAGCCTAAATGAGCCGCCCCACTTCATTACCCTTTACCAGGCAATGCCCAAGGGCGATAAATTTGACACGATCATACAAAAAGCGGTAGAAACAGGAGCTTCAAAAATAGTTCCCTTCTACAGCGAGAGATGCGTGGTAAAGGCAAAGGAATCAACAGCCGATAAAAAGCAAGCGCGCCGAAACAAGATATCTCTTGAGGCGGCAAAGCAATGCGGACGTGCCGCGGTGATACCGGTAGGTGAGCCCCTCGACTTTGTGTCCGCCATAAAAGAAGCGTCACATGCTTCCCTCCCCTTATTCTGCTATGAGGGAGACGGTGCCGTTCCTCTCAGACAGCTGATCCGTTCAAGAGACACAGATATAGACGATATTTCCATCGTTATCGGTTCCGAGGGCGGCTTTTCGCAGAAGGAAGCCGCGTATGCAAAGGAATGCGGTATGCTTACCGTGAACCTGGGTCGCAGGATACTCAGATGCGAGACGGCATCGGGCTTTGTTCTCTCAGCCCTTGCCTATGAGTTTGAATTATAATAATCTGAAAATAAATTACGTTTTAAGTGTGAAAGGAGCATCACAGCAAATGGCTAACAGATTGTTTCAAGGTATAATTCATCAGATGAAGGACGCGGTAGACCGCGTTATCGGTGTCATTGACGAGACCGGCGTTATCATCGCCTGCAGTGAGCTGGTCAAGATAGGTGAATCCCGTCAGGGTATCAAGGACGAGCTTAGTTATACCTCTGAGTCTGTAACTTCTGACGGTTATACTTACCGTTCTATTGACGACAGCACAAAGTCCGAGTACATCGTTTTCGTTGAAGGCGAGGACAAGACTGCATCACGTACCGCGGCCCTTCTTGCAGTTTCCCTCTCCAACATAAAGAATCTCTACGATGAGAAGTATGATAAGAGCTCCTTTATCAAGAATATAATTCTCGACAACATTCTTCCCAGCGATATTTACGTTAAGAGTAAAGAGCTTCGCTTCAGTGCTGACGAGACCCGTGTCGTTATGCTGATCAAGTTCTATACCAAGACCGAGACTCTGCCCTTTGAAATGGTACAGAGTATGTTCCCCGACAAGACCAAGGACTACGTTATCAGCGTAAATGAAACTGATATCGCTCTTGTCAAGGAGCTTAAAGCCGGCTATGATATGCGTGAGATCGAAAAGACCGCAAAGACCATTGCCGACACCATCAGCACAGAGTTCTTCACCAAGGTATCCATCGGTATCGGTACCCCCGTTGATAACATAAAGGATCTTGCACGTTCCTACAAGGAGGCGCAGGTCGCCCTTGAGGTAGGCAAGGTATTTGACACTGTTAAGAATATCATTACTTACGAGAACCTCGGTATCGGACGTCTTATTTACCAGCTTCCCACCACCCTTTGCGAGATGTTCCTCCAGGAGGTGTTCAAGAAGGGTTCACTTGAGTCTCTTGACAGAGAGACCCTTATGACCATCCAGTGCTTCTTTGAAAACAATCTTAACGTTTCCGAGACCTCCCGTAAGCTGTTCGTTCACCGTAACACTCTTGTTTACAGACTTGAGAAGATACGCAAGCTTACCGGTCTTGATCTCCGTGAGTTTGAGCACGCAATTACCTTCAAGGTTGCACTCATGGTTAAGAAGTATCTGGTATCAAAACCCGTTAAATTCTGACATTCACCAGGCTGTTCCCATTAGTTTTTGCATTTACGCCGCAGGGCTGTAGATCATAAGTATTCATGGGGACAGCCACGTTGTTGCAATAATGATTTTACTGCGGCAGCGAGATATTGTTTTTAATATTATGAAAGGAAAACTGCGAAGTTTATGATCGACTTCAAAAACGTAAAAAAAGTTTACAGTAACGGCGTCGTAGCTCTCGGCGGAGTAGATTTTCACGTTGATGACGGTGAATTTGTATTCATCGTGGGTCACTCAGGTGCCGGTAAAAGTACGCTTATGAAGCTTCTTCTCCGCGAGGAGATCGTTACCTCCGGTCAGGTTTTTGTCAATAATCACGATCTTACCAAGATGAGAAACTATAAAGTTCCCCGCTACAGACGTGAGTTAGGCGTGGTATTCCAGGATTTCCGTCTTCTTCCCAATAAAACAGTATATGAGAACGTGGCATTTGCCATGAGAGCAGTAGGTACTCCCGCCAAGAAGATCAGAAAGCGTGTTCCGGCTATTCTCAGTACCGTTAACCTTTACGATAAATTCGACTGTTTCCCTAGCGAGCTTTCCGGCGGTGAGAAGCAGCGCGTTGCACTTGCACGTGCACTTGCAAACAATCCCAAGATCATTATCGCGGACGAGCCCACCGGTAATATAGATCCTCATATGAGTATGGAGATCATGAATCTTCTTATGAAGATCAACCGTCTCGACAAGACCGTTATCGTGGTTACTCACGATCAGAAGTTGGTTGACTATTTCCAGAAGAGAGTTATCACTCTCAGTGACGGTAAGGTAGTTGACGATCACGTGGGAGGTATGTTCGAATGAAAAAGAGATACAGTCTTACATACCTGATCGGTGAAAGCTTCAAGAGCTTATGGCGAAACGGCGTAATGTCGCTGGCATCGGTAACCGTGCTTATGAGCTGCCTTATCGTTATCGGCGGTTTCGTGCTCATTATATTCAACATAAATGCCAACGTTAAGAATCTCGGTCTCATGAATGAAATGGTCGCGTTTGTAGACTATAAGCTTACCGATGAAGAGATCGAATCGATAAAAACCCAGATCAACGAGCTTGACGACGTTGTTGAGGTCATTCACGTAACAAAGGATGAAGCGCTTGAGGGTCTCAAGGAAAACGCAGGTGAATTCGGTGATGCTTACGCCGAGCTTGAGGGTGACGAAAACCCCCTTCCCGACACCTTCCACGTCAAGTACGATGATCCTTCACAGGCATCAACCATCAAATATCAGCTTGACCATATTGAGGGCATCTATAAGGTCAACAACAGAATGCAGGTCGCTAAGACCATTGACAGCATCAAGAACAGTATTTCTCTTGTCGGTATATGGTTCCTTGGCATACTCCTGCTTGTAAGTATTTTCGTTATAGTAAATACTATCAAGCTTGCGGTCTTTGCCCGCAGAAGTGAGATAGAAATAATGCGTTATATCGGCGCATCAGGATGGTTTATTACACTGCCGTTCATTTTTGAAGGAATAATAATCGGTCTGCTTTCAAGCGGCGTCGCATATCTTATTGTATGGTTGATATACAGATATATAGAGACCAACGGTATGTCCGGAATAGATATGATAACTATTCTTCCTTTTTCGGAAATCAACACGGTGGTGCTTGCAGGCTTTGTCATCATAGGTGTTCTGACAGGTATAATCGGAAGCTGCGCATCTCTGAGAAAGTATCTTAAGGCATAAGAGGTACGCAAAAACAGTAAACTGAAAGGATATAATATGAGAAGATCGCTCACCGTAAAAGTAATATCGATAGCGCTCACACTTGTGACAGTGTGCTCATTATTTCTCGCACTTCCCTCTTCCGCTCCCATTCAGGCGGCGGGATACAACAATGCAACTATCCAGTCATACGAGGCTGCTATTGAGAAGCTCAAGCAGCAGATGAAGGAAACACAGAAAAAGCTTAATTCCATCAGCAGTGAGCAGAAAGCCGCTGACGAGGAAGCCGCACTGATCGACGAGCAGATCGAGCTTACATCTCAGAAGATAGAACAGACAAATCTTCTTATCTCAGAGCTTAATACCCAGATAGATGACAAGACTCTTGAGATCGCAGAAAAAGAAGCCGATATTGCAGAGCAGTATCAGCGTTTCAAAAACCGTGTCCGTATCGCATTTGAGGAAGGAGACGTATCTGAGCTTGAAATAATATTCGGCTCAGAGAACTTTACCGATTTCCTTGTTCGTTTTGAATACATAAGTGCTATGGCTGAGTACGATAATAGACTTATGAAGGACTATATGGAGCAGAAAGCGGAATACGAGTTTCAGAAGCAGCAGCTTGAGGCCGCAAAAGAACTCCAGGACAAATATTCCCTTGAGCTCGAAGAAGAAAAGAAATCTCTTGATGACAGCCGTGCAAGAGTTGATAAGATCAGAGCAGATCTGAGAGCGGAATACGCAGAATGGTATGCCGAATACAAGGCACAGAAGGACGAAGAGGAAAAGAAGAGCGCAGAGCTTGAGGATTATATCCAGCAGCTCATGAGTAAGGATAATGTCTATATCGGCGGTGAGTTTATCTGGCCTCTTCCCGCACAGTATTCCCGAATCTCCTCCCCCTTCGGCGGCAGATGGCTGTTCGGATACTGGGATGTGCACCAGGCAATAGATATTCCCTGCGCGCTTAACACAAACGTATACGCATCCAACGGCGGTAAGGTCATAGTAGCTGAGCATCACCGCAGCTACGGTAACTACGTTGTAATTGACCATGGCGGAGGAAAGTCAACACTCTATGCCCATAACGAATCACTTGTTGTTAAGGCCGGTGACTATGTTTCCCAGGGTCAGATAATCGCCAAGGCAGGTACCACCGGTACCTCTACCGGTGTACACTGTCACTTTGAGTACCGCGTAAACGGCGTGCGTTATGACCCCCTGCTTATCGTAAGTCAGCCGTAATCATTGCTAAAACCGTTCCGCCCGGGCGGAGAAAGGTGTACCATGTCAAAAAACAAGCCAATTAAGATCTCTCTACCTATATTTATCTTCACAGCTATCGCTCTATGTCTTGTTACCTTTATGACAACATACGTATTGGTCACAGACAGAGCCGATCCTCCGCCGCAAGACACAAACGACGTTCAGTATAACGAGGATCTGCAGAAAGTAATAGATAAGCTGGCGGTAATTGACGGTAAATACAGAGAGAGCTACATCGGTAAGCTTGACTATGACAAAATACTTGATTACGTTATCTACGGATACGCTGCCGGCACCGGAGACCGATATTCAGCTTATATGAATGAAGAAACATATTCTTCCTACACAGAAGCTGCTGTAGGCAATATGGTAGGCATCGGCATTCACGTTATATACGACACAGTAAACGGATATATTGAAATAGTAAATATCATTGAAAATTCCCCCGCATCAGAGTCAGAGCTTCAGATAGGAGATCTGATATATCTGGTAGAGGACAAGAGCGTTACCGAGGTGGGCTATGACGTTGCCGTAGACCTTATGCTGGGCGAAGAAGGTACAAACGCCAATTTCTCGGTTTACAGAAAAAATTCTGACGGCGAGACCGAGTCCATTCCCTTCTCAATTACGAGGAAGAAGATAATCACTCAAGATGTATTCAGCCACGTTTATGAAGGTGATAAGACGATCGGTATCATCCGTATAGACGGCTTCAACGGCAAGGCCGCCGAACAGTTTTTATCGGCAGTTGAAAGCTTCACCAAAGATGGTGTTGATAAGCTTATCGTTGACGTAAGAAACAATCCCGGAGGAGATCTGAACGTCATCTGTAACGTTCTTGATTTTCTGCTTCCCTCAGGCCCCATCATCAGAGTTATGAACCGTGACGGCACAGAGGAAGGTGCTATCTACTCCGGTGAGGAATACTTTGAGATCCCCATAGCGGTACTGACAAACGGTAATACTGCATCAGCCGCTGAGCTGTTCTCCGCGGCACTTAAAGATTACGCTGATAAGGGATTGCTTAAGAACGTAACTCTTGTAGGTACTACCACCTTCGGTAAGGGCTCTATGCAAAGTATTCTGAACCTTGGAGACGGTACCGGACTTAAGCTGTCCACCGCAATGTACGCCCCTCCCTTCTCTGACAATTATGACGGAGTAGGAATCACCCCTGACGTTGTAGTAGAGCTTGATGAGAGTCTCAGCGGCGTCAGCATATATAAGATAAAAGATGAGGACGACAACCAGCTTATGGCGGCTGTTAAGGCTCTCACCGAATAATAAGTAATATAATGAACCGTAAGGAGATATAAGAAAATGGCTAAAGAAATGCTTTACACCGAAGAGGGCTATAAGAGCCTTGTTGACGAACTCGATTACCTGATGACGACCCGCCGCCCCGAAGTTAAGGAGCAGCTGGTGATCGCGCGTTCTTACGGAGACCTTTCCGAGAACAGTGAGTACGACGAGGCAAAAAATGAGCAGGCAAAGGTTGAAGCCCGCATTGCAGAGCTTGAAGAGCTCATCAAAAACGCAAAGGTCATCAAGGACAGCGACATTGCATCCGACACAGTTCACCTTGGCTCCATCGTTAAGATAAATAATCTTAAGCTTGGTGTTGAGAAGGTATATCACATCGTCGGCTCCAACCAGACCGACGCTTTAAGCGGTAAGATCTCCGATCAGTCCCCCATCGGTGCCGCACTTATCGGTGCAAAGAAGGGTGACACAGTTACCGTACACTCTCCCGCAGGCGATATGGATTTCGAGATCCTCAGCGTAGAGAGAGCACAATAACGTCACAGTAAATTCAGCGAAAGGATTATAAAAATGAGCGAGGAAGTTCGTAACAATCAGCCGGCAAATGCCGAGCCCAATCTCAACGAGTTACTTAAAATAAGACGCGAGAAGCTGGCAGAGCTTCAGAGCGCAGATAAAGACCCCTTCAAGATCACAAAGTACGATGTTACACATCATTCCCTTGAGGTAAAGGACAATTTTGAGTCCCTTGAGGGTAAGACAGTCTCTGTTGCCGGCCGTATGATGTCAAAGAGAATCATGGGCAAGGCATCCTTCTGTAACGTGCAGGACCTTGAAGGCTCCATTCAGGCGTACGTTGCCCGTGACAGCCTTGGAGAAGATGCGTATAAGGATTTCAAGAAGATGGATATCGGCGATATCGTAGGTATTACCGGTGAGGTATTCAGAACCAAGACCGGTGAGATCAGTATCCATGCCGCTACTGTTACCCTGCTCACCAAGAGCCTTCAGATCCTTCCCGAGAAGTATCACGGTCTTACCAACACCGATATGCGTTACCGCCAGCGTTACGTTGACCTTATAATGAATCCCGACGTTAAAAAGACCTTTATCACCCGTTCCCGTATCATCACCTCTATCAGACGTTATCTTGACAGTCTCGGCTTTATGGAGGTTGAGACCCCTATGCTTGTATCAAATGCAGGCGGTGCGGCGGCAAGACCCTTTGAGACTCATTTTAACGCACTTGACGAGGATCTTAAGCTCCGCATATCACTTGAGCTTTATCTCAAGAGACTTATCGTAGGCGGTCTTGAGAGAGTATACGAGATCGGCCGTGTATTCCGTAACGAGGGTCTTGATACCCGTCATAACCCCGAGTTCACCCTTATGGAGCTGTACCAGGCATATACCGACTATCACGGTATGATGGACCTTACAGAGAATATGTTCCGTCACGTAGCAAAAGAGGTTCTCGGCACTACCACCATCGTATACAACGGTATTGAGATGGATCTGGGCAAGCCCTTTGAGCGTATCACTATGATCGACGCCGTCAAGAAGTACGCAGGCGTTGACTTTAATGATATCCACTCAGACGAGGAAGCGAAAGCTATCGCTAAGGAGCATCACGTTGAATTTGAGGATCGCCACAAGAAGGGCGACATCCTCGCTCTTTTCTTTGAGGAGTTCGCAGAAAAGCATCTTATACAGCCCACCTTCGTTATGGATCATCCCATCGAGATCTCTCCTCTCACAAAGAAGAAGCCCGACGATCCCGCATACGTTGAGCGTTTTGAGATGTTCATGAACGGCTGGGAGATGTGTAACGCATATTCCGAGCTTAACGATCCTATCGACCAGAGAGAAAGATTCAAGGCTCAGGAGGAGCTTCTTGCCCAAGGCGACGAGGAAGCAAACCGCACCGACGAGGACTTTATGAACGCCCTTGAGATCGGTATGCCCCCCACGGGCGGTATCGGTTACGGTATCGACCGCCTCTGCATGCTCTTCACCGACTCTGCAGCAATCAGAGACGTTCTGCTCTTTCCGACTATGAAGTCGCTTTCAGAATAATGTTATGTCTCATGCCGCAAACGCTGTTAACAGCGTTTGCGGTTTTTTGTTAATCGAAAACGCTTCGAAAAAATAACGTTTACGGCATTTGCGACAAATGACTTTTTGACTATTCCAAACCCTCACGACAAATACGTGTCGTAAATAGATGAATCAAGTGTTTCTATTGTAAAAAGCCATTCTTTATGGTAGAATAAAGTAAATAACAATTACAAACTCTTTAGGAGCTTATTATGACAGAAGCAGATAGAAAAAGAGCCGCGAAAACCTTCGCGGAATATTGGAAAGACCGTGGGGACGAAAAGAGTGACAGTCAATCATTTTGGCTCTCTCTTGCTCGCGATGTGTTAGGTGTTGAAGAACCCGAAAAGTTTATACTGTTTGAGGAACGAGTAAAGCTGGACCACACAAGCTTTATTGATGGTCATATTCCCTCTACTCACGTATTGATTGAGCAGAAAAAGAAAGGACTCAATTTACGCAGTCCTATACGTCAATCCGATGGATCTTTACTCAATCCTTTTCAGCAGGCACAGAGATATTCAGCGGCACTTCCTTATTCACAGCGTCCTCGTTGGATCATAACCTGCAATTTTGAAGAGTTCCTTATTTACGATATGGAGAAACCTACCGGTGAGCCTGAGAGCATTTTGCTGAAAGATCTCGGCAAGGAGTATTATCGTCTACAGTTCCTTGTGGAAGAAAAGAGCGAGCTTCTGCACCACGAAGAACATATCTCCATCAAAGCAGGCGAGCTTGTCGGCAAACTGTACGATGCTATTTTGAAGCAGTACATACACCCCGACAGCGAGGAAACTCTGCGCAGCTTGAATATGCTTTGTGTCCGTCTCGTATTCTGCCTTTATGCAGAGGACGCAGGCATTTTCGGCGGTCATCTTAAGTTCCACAACTACATAAAGAGTTTTTCTGTCAAAGACGTGCGCCGTGCGCTCATTGATCTTTTCCGTGCGCTTGATACCAAAACCGAAGAGCGTGATCCTTATATGGATGACGCTTTGGCAGCGTTCCCTTATGTAAACGGCGGTCTGTTTGCTGACGAAAATATTGAGATTCCTAATTTCACCCAGGAAATCGTTGACCTTCTTCTTCATAATGCAAGTGAAGACTTTGACTGGTCGCAGATTAGTCCTACCATTTTCGGTGCGGTATTTGAATCTACTTTGAATCCCGAAACCCGCCGTAGTGGCGGTATGCACTATACCTCTATCAAGAATATCCATAAGGTTATTGATCACGATGCAGCCAGATCACTGCTTCGCTGCCAAAGATTGATCATTGTCGCAGATTCTTCAC
>JAFQUL010000196.1 GCA_017408535.1 Clostridia bacterium | reverse complement strand
GGTTTCCGCACTTAATCTGGCCATTATCCTGATCGTCTCCGCTTTTATGAAGCGCAGAGATAACGGCAAGTCTGTCCCGCTTAAGATAATTTCTCTCCTCTACTCCGTTGCGACCCTTATACTTATTGCTACTGCCGTTGCAAAAATGGTTATGTACATCGACTGCTACGGTCTTACTCCTATGCGTATTTACGCACTCTTTATGATCTCGGTGCTTACCGCAATTTTTATCGTGGTGATCTTAAAGCAGTTCTTCTCCTCAATTAAGGCAGTTGCGGTATCCTTCTTTGTTTGCGTTATTATGTTCAGCGCCCTGGCTCTCTCAAACGTTGACGAGAGAATAGCCGAATATAACGTAAACAGATATATCGACGGTTCTCTTACATCGGTGGATGTAATAGCACTCTATGACCTCGGCAACAGCGGAGTACCTGATATGGTACGCCTTTATGAGCTGCTCCGTGAAAAAGAAGACAGGACAGAAATTGAAGACGGAATTTTCTATGAAACAAAGCGTTTTCTCCGTTTTCATATAGACAATATAATGGATCCCGAGGCATCGGTATTCTCCTTTAATCTGCCTTATATGAAGGCGCTGGGTGCGGTAAATACCGTTATTGATTCAAACGGTGAGCTGATACAGTAAAAAGTGAAAATGCTAAGAAGTTGCTAAGAAGTTATTATATATTCGAAAAACCCGTCGGCAGGTCCTCCGCCGACGGGTTTTTCCGCGTATAATTTACCTTAGGAATTTAGCGGTGATAATCTTATTCTCCTACTTGAAAAGTTAAAAATATTTGATTATAATATATGTAGGAAAATGAATATGGGAGGGATAGGATGATCTTCTGTGCTACAAGGAAAACCTTTGAGAGATATCATATGCCCCTGCCCGAGAAGAAGCAAACATCGGTGACCGGAGTCGGGAAGGGTATCCCCCGTGGGGACAGAGTATATGCCTGGGGCTGTAAGATCTTTTATTTCGACAGACGAAAGAGTCTTCAGCTTGTGCATTATGATACCAGGCTTACCGTTTTTTTGGTGGATATAAAGATAGCAGACTCCACCTCTGTGGCTCTGGCCTTACTTGATTCACTGCGCCGTCTTTACTTTGACGATCCTGCCATGCTTGACGCAGTTGAAAGGTACGTAGCTTCCTCCCTTGATTCAAGCTACCGTCCCATAAGCGACAGACGGGTGATCGCTACCCTCAACCGCACCCAGCGGGAGTTCGCCCGTGACGGATACGTTTTTTACGATTATTATGAGAACGGTATGGTCAATACTGCCCGTGCCAACGCTGACGTTAACGCTGTTCCCTTTAACCGCAGGTGGGGCAAGAAAACCGAGCCCTGCCGCCCGTACGATCTTTTCAGAAAGAGGTTGCTGTCAAGATTCAGAGACGGAAAATAGAAAACAAAATGGCTGTCACACTTGTGCTGTGACAGCCATTTTTATATGGTTTTTGTTTTTTATCAGAACAAAATAATAAGGAACTGGGAAACCAGAACTACTGCAATAAGTGCGATGGGGTAGGTTGCCGCATAAGCCGCCGCAACGTCCTCAGTGCCTGCGGTGCCTATAAGAGTACCCAGTGCAGGGGTACTTGTCATACCGCCGGTGATAGAGCCGAGATTGTTGAGAAGGCTGAGCTTCAGAACGTACTTTGCAAACAGGAAACCGACTACCATAGGAAGAATAGTCATAATAACACCGTACACAAAATACATAGGGTCAAAATTCTCAACAAATTCCGCACCTCCGGGGATACCCGCACCTGCAAGGAAGAACACCAGACCCAGCTCACGGAAGAGCTTAAGTGTGGTTTCCGTGGGCATGATATTGATCTTACCGATCCTGCCGAAGTGTCCCATTACAAGAGCGGTAAGAAGGCAACCGCCTGTGGAGGTGAGAGAGAAGCAGGTTCCGGAAAGTCCTGCTCCGGTAAGAGGGATCTTGATAGCGCCAACGAAAGTACCTATGATGGCGGCAAGAGAAAATGCCGCAATACCCATGTGGTCAATATGGAACAGCTTTACCTCTTTTTTCGGTTTTGCATTCTGATCTTTTATTACAAGCTTGGCTCTTTCCTCTTCCATATTTGCCTTTGTGATCTTAGGCATAAGCTGAACGAAGAGCACGACACCGATAACACCGAAGATATACGCAATACCATAGCCAACCGAAACAAGTCCCTGCAGAGAGGGATCAACAGTAGCCTTGGATGCGCTGAATGCGGTAGTAGAGGTAAGTGCACCGGAAAGCAGCCCCGAGATCATTGCCGTAAATTCCTCAGCGGACTCAATGCTTGAGCCGAAGCCGATGACCTTGCCAAGATATATACATCCTACTGCGGCAAGACCGCCGGCAAGTATGATGACACTTCCGAGAAGCACGTAGGACTTAAAGTTTCTCTTGAAATTACCGAAAAACTTGGGGCCTGCGATAAACCCGACAGAGGTAACGAAGAGCACAAGACCGAGACTTTCCACAAGAGAAAGAGAGTCACTGAAGTCAAACGGCTTGGCTGAGCCGCTAAAGAGCAGCTCACCTGTCTCCGGTGCCACCTTGAAGAAAAGGGCACCGCAAACAAGAGCAACTATAAAGACGCCGGCATCACCCAGAGATACACCCTTGATGTTGATCCTGCCGAGAAGATAGCCCAGTACAAGCACGGAGAATAATACAACAAGCACGGTAGAAAGATCTTTTATGTTAATAACACCGCTAAGTAATTCCATTTTGTCAGTCTCCTTTATGCGTTGACCTTGCGGGTATAGTCGGGCAGGAGCTTGGGAGATACTGCATCTGTCTTGATGCCTAAGTCAGCTATCTCCTTTTCAAATGCGTCAACGTGACTGAGTGTCAGAGTACCGACAACGGTGTCTTTAGCGGCTTTTGCCGCATTGATTCCGGCATTTCGGCCGAATACGATAATGTCGAGAAGGGAATTGCCCATGAGTCTGTTCTTGCCGTGGATTCCGCCTACCGCCTCGCCTGCAACGAAAAGATTTTCAACGTTAGTGGTCATTCCGTTTACATTGATATCAAGTCCGCCGTTCTGATAGTGAAGGGTGGGATAAACCAGGATAGGCTCCTTGCGGATATCTATACCGTACTTTTCGAACATACGCATCATTGCGGGTATACGCTTTTCGATCGTGCCCTCACCGCCGATCTCCTCGATCATGGGAGTGTCGAGCCATACTGCGGTACCGTTGCCCGTCTCGATTCCGTTGCCGCGGGTGCTGCACTCACGGATTATTGATGCTGCAGTAACGTCACGGGTCTCGAGGGGATGCATAAATACCTCACCGTTTCTGTTGACCAGCTTCGCACCGAGAGAACGTACCTTCTCGGTTACAAGTGCGCCGAAGATCTGCTCGGGATGAGCGGCACCGGTGGGATGGTACTGCAGGGTCTCTGCATAAAGAAGCTTTGCGCCTACTCTGTAGCCGAGAACAAGTCCGTCTGCGGTTGCACCGTAGTGATTCGAGGTAGGGAAGCCCTGGTAGTGCATACGTCCCGCACCGCCGGTAGCGATTATAACCGTCTTGGCCTTTGCGACCAACAGCTCCTTCGTTTCCATATTCATAAGAACCGCGCCTGCCGCTTTGCCGGAGTCGTCAAGTATAAGCTCGATCGCTGAGGTGAAATCAATAACCGGGATCCCGCGGTTGAGTACCTCGTCACGGAGGGTTCTCATGATCTCTGCACCGCTGTAGTCCTTAGCCGCGTGCATACGCTTCCGTGATGTACCGCCGCCGTGGGTGGTCACCATAGTTCCGTCCGCTTCCTTGTCAAACTCTACTCCAAGGCCGGACAACCAGCTGATAGCCTCAGGGGCGTCGCAGACAAGCTTCGCCAGAAGCTCGCGCTTTGCGGCAAAGTGTCCGCCGCCGAAGGCGTCAACAAAGTGGATGGCGGGGGAGTCGTTCGGCTTATCTGCCGCCTGGATGCCGCCCTCTGCCATCATGGTATTTGCATCTCCCATACGGAGCTTGGTAACGATCATAACGTCTGCCCCCGCCTCGTGTGCCTCAATAGCCGCAGAGGTTCCTGCACCGCCGCCGCCTATAACGAGAACGTCAGTCTCATAGTCGGGGGAGGTAAGGTCTACGTCAGACGCCTTGATACGGCTGTGAGCCTGGAGCATCTCCGCCAGCTCGTGGGGGACCTTGTCACCCTTGTTGGGGCCGATCTCAAGAACAGAGAACTCACTTGCCTTGTAGTCGGGGTGGTATTCCGCAAGAAGGTCTTCCTTCTGCTTTGCGGTCATACGCTCCGGCTCCATGGCTATATTTTTTGCTCTTGCAGCGCTTACTGCACTGAGAGACTCCTGATATTTTTCAGAATACATTTTGACTCCCTCCTTACTTCTCGATCTCGCGGGTGTTGTAGAGCTCCTTCAGCTCTTCAACAGGCTTTTGCATAAGCGATTCGATAAGATCGTTGAAGTCGCCGTTCTTTATCTCCTTTACCCGGTCCTCAAGGTGTCCGCAGCCGGGAGCAAGATACTTACCGTTTATACGGCGGGCAAGCATTGCTACCTGAGGGTGGGAGATGCCCGCGGGACAGCGGGAGGAGCAAACACCGCACATTACGCAGTCAAAGGACTCCTCAGCGCATTTCTCGAATTCGCCGCGCTG
>JAFQUL010000195.1 GCA_017408535.1 Clostridia bacterium | reverse complement strand
TAAAAAGGTATGGATAATCGACGGAGACGGTGCGGCACTTATGCACATGGGTGCAATGGCAGTACTCGGTGCAAGAAAGCCGAAGAATATAGTCCACATTGTTATCAATAACGGTGCTCACGAGACGGTAGGCGGTCAGCCCACAGCTTTGCGCTCATCAGATCTCGTTACCGTTGCCCGCGGATGCGGATACGAATACTCAAATAAAGTATCAGATGCAGAATCGCTTCTGAGAGAGCTCACTCTCGCACATGACAGAAGTGCCCTCTCCTTTATTGAAGTTGACTGTGCAATCGGTGCAAGGGATGATCTCGGACGTCCCACCACCACGGCAAAGGAAAATAAAGAAGCCTTTATGAAAAGATTAAGTGAATAAATTACTACAGAAAAGCGGACAGTACGTCCGCTTTTTAATATTAAAAATGTCAAGAATAATTCAATATATTAATTGACATGTACTCTCCGTTAATATATAATTTTTTCAGACACCTACATATCGGAGGCAGAAGAATGAAGATCTTCAGAGAATTAAACAAGGAATTAAAAGAAAAGCGTGAAGGCAGTTACACACCCTATTATTACAGATATTTAGGATACAAAAAGGATCTCGCCGCACGTCCTGCCGACCTTAGAGCAAACGGAATACATTCTCTATTTACCGCCACTACCCCGGTAATACTGAAAAATGAGCTTATTGCGGGAAATCGGCTGTCCCTGTTTACAAATAACATAAACCCTGTTGTACTTGAGTATGCAAAAAACACGGTAGACCGCTTTAGAGAGCGTTGGTTTGAGACCTGCCGCGACCATTTTGCTCCCGATTACCGCCGCATACTGTCTCTTGGTATACCCGGGTTTATAAATGAAATCGATGCTTCTCTTTTACGCCACAGAAACGACGGGGAGAAATGTGAAACGCTAAGGTCAATGAGACTTACCCTCGTAGGGTTTTCGGAAATGATCGGTAATTATATTTCTGCCGCCGAAAAGTCCCTTACAGATAAGGAATATAATAAAGAGCGTCTTGAAGGGATAATAAACACCGGCCGTGCTCTGCTTAAAGGAAAGCCATCCTCATTTAAGGAAGCACTTCAGCTTGTGTGGTACTGCCACAATGCATTCCTGATGGAAGAACGCTATGCTATGGCTCTCGGCCGTCTTGATCAGTATCTTTATCCTTTCTATAAAAACGATACAGAAAAAGGACTTATCACAGACGATGAGGTGACAGAGCTTCTTGAAAATATCTTTATACGACTGCAGGATGACGTTGTAAACATTTGCATCGGCGGACAAAATGTACGGGGTGAGTGCGAGATCAACGGCCTGAGTCTCTGCATTCTCAGAGCGGTCGGAAACTGTAATGTCCCCGGACCCAACCTGTCACTGAGACTCACGAAAAACACCCCCGATGAATTTCTTGACGAGTGTCTGAAGGTCATCGGTACAGGTCTCGGCTACCCCGCTATTATGAATGATGATATTAACATTGCGGCTCTTAAAAAATACGGTTATGATGAAGAGGACGTATACGACTACTGTATGGTAGGCTGTATAGAGAACTTTATCTCCGGAAAGCAGCCGCCGTGGTCTGACAGTATATTCAACACTCCCGGATTCCTTGATTTTGTGTTCAATGACGGTATCAGCGAGACCGGTCATACGGTAGGTATAAACACAGGCAGGCTTGAAAGCATAAAAACCATGGACGATTTTATGCATGCATATGAGAGACAGCTGGAATACGGAGCGGATGAGTATTACTCAAGGATCAACTCAGCCAGCGATTCCTTAAACCAGAAATATATCCCTGACCCTTTTATGTCCTGCTTCTGCTACGACTGTATCGGCCGAGGTCTCGATATACATAACGGCGGAGCCAAATATCCCTCAGTTCACGGTGCTGTTACTATGGGTATCGGCACGGTGAGTGACTCACTTGCCGCTATAGAAAAGGTTGTATTTATCGATAAAGAAGCAACCCTTGAAGAGTTTAGAGATGCCCTCAACAGTAATTTTGAGGGGTATGAAGTCCTCCGGGAAAAGCTGCTTGCCGCACCAAAATACGGTAACAATGACGATTTTGTAGATAAATATGCAGTATGGTTTATCGACTACCTCTCTTCTCTGTTTGAAAAATACCATACTTATGACGGCGGACGCTTTTACATTGCCGCCGCCGCAAACATAAACAACATATACAGCGGCTCTGTCACAAATGCGACACCCGACGGAAGAAAACGCGGAGAACCTCTGTCAGATGCCGCTTCGCCCGGATACGGAAGAGACACCAAAGGACCGACATCAACTGTCAACAGCGTATCAAAGCCGGATTATACCAAGGTCGCCTGCGGTACTGTTGTAAACCAGAAATATTCCCCCGAGATGTTCAGCGATGAAAAGCGAGGCAAGCTTCTTGCCATTATTCGAACTCTTTTCAAAAAAGGCGGTCAGGAAATACAGATAAACGCCACCTCCAGAGAAATCCTTAAAAAGGCTATGGATGAGCCGGAAAATTATAGCGATCTCGTGGTCCGCGTATCAGGATTTTCTGCCTTTTACGTCACACTTGACCGTGCGGTACAGCTCGATATACTTAACCGTACACAGCACGAATAAACTATGATAATTAATATTTCAAAAATCCAGCACTTTTCAGTTGGAGATGGGGACGGAATACGCACTACGGTATTTTTTAAGGGCTGTAATCTTCGCTGTCCCTGGTGCCATAACCCGGAAAATCTCACGTCATCTCCCTGCTCTATGGCCTGCCCGGGTAAGCCGGGGAAAGAAATCCTCGGTAAATACGTTTTTCCCGGGGAAATACTGAGTGAGCTTCTTGAAGATAAGGATTTCTATGAAGCAAGCGGCGGCGGTATCACCTTCTCCGGAGGTGAGGTCATGCTGCAGGCTGACGGTGCGGCAGAGCTCGGAAGACTGCTGAAGAATGAAGGAGTTTCTGTCACAATAGATACAGCGGGGTCTATTCCCTATACAGAATTTGAAAAGCTCAACACATTTGTAGACGAATATCTTTATGATATCAAAACCGCAGACAGCGAAAAATACCGCAGTATCGGGGGGAATCTTTCACTTGTTACAGATAATCTGTCCCGGCTTATCCGTGACAGCAAATCCGTGCGGGTGCGAATCCCCCTTATTCCCGGGTTTAACACCGATATCCCTTCGATAAACTCAGTAGGCAAGCTGCTTTCATCCCTAAAAATAACTGATGCCGACCTCATTCCCTTTCACCGCTTGGGCTCATCAAAATATGAGGCTCTCGGTCTTGAATATCGGTACAGGGATACAGAGCCGCTTTCTTCTGATGAGCTCGGGATAATAGAAAAAGAATATTCAAAATATATGAAAATAAAGGTCGAAAAATAAGTATGGACATTATTATTTTTTCGGGGCAAAGCAACATGCAGGGTCAATCGGAAGCACTCACAAGCACCGATCAAGTTCCCCGTGCCTATGAATTCAAATACACAGAAAATTGCATCGTCCCTCTCAAAAACCCGGTAGGTGAGGATATAACACATTCTCACGAAAAGGGATTCCCCCTTATGGAGGATACCGATTTTAACTCCTGGCTCACTTCCAATCTCACCGGCAGCTCATGCTACGGAAACACCAATATGGTACCTGAGTTCTGCAGAAGCTACATCGAAGTGACCTCAAGTGAAGTACTTGCCGTCCACATAGCCAAAGGAAGTGCTGATATAGCGATGTGGGATAAAGGAAGCGAGCTGTACTCACTTACAGTTAAAAAGGCCGCGGCGGCAATAAAAGAGGCCGAGAAAGCAGGCGGAGCCGACCGCATACTATTGGTATGGCTTCAGGGCGAGAGCGACGCAATTTACAGTCATTCACGTGACTATTATAAGGAAAGGCTAAAAAAACTGCAAATGTCTCTTTTCAGAGACCTGGGAATAGAAAAGTTCTGCGTCATCCTTGTCGGCCGTTTTACTGGAGACAGCCGTGATGATGAGATAATCGCTGCCCAAAGAGAGCTGTGCCGTGATGACGGTAACTTCGTTATGCTGACCGAGATAGCGGAGGAGCTGTACCGTGACCCGGTATATATGAATCCCTTTGTCGGCGGTCATTACAGTGCCGCAGGGCTTGAGCTTCTCGGGCGTACCGCCGGCCGAGCACTTGCCGAAGCCACTCTTAAATGATCAAAAAACAGCATCGGTTGGTGTGAAGACGATAAAGCAGATTTAAGTTAAAAGACATAGCTTCCTTTAGGCTATGTCTTTTTTTGATGATAAATTCCAAGCTTTGCTTGAATTTGAAACAACGAATTGATAATTGTTTTTTTACAAATATGCGCTATAATATAATCACACCGGTGAAATGAATTTTGGAGGTGCTTATATGCAACTTGATTTAGGACAAAAAATACGCGAACTGCGTCGGAGAGACGGACGCACACAAGAAGCACTTGCTGAAGCTATCGGTGTTACATCGCAGGCTGTTTCCCGATGGGAGGCCAATGGCGGTTATCCCGATATGGAAATGATTCCGTCTATTGCGAATTATTTCGGTATTTCTATTGACGAGCTGTTTGGTTACAACAATGAACGATCTAAAAGAATTGACGAATTAGCTGCAAAAATTGATCAGATGAATTTTCAAAACAATGGCGAGGACATCAATATCGATGAGTGTATTTCACTTGCAAGAAATGCGCTGATTGAATTTCCGGGCAACGAGAAAATTATGTTGTGTCTGGCTTCGGTACTTTATAATGCAGGATACGTTCGCTATGGTGAGCATCATTTGTCTGATGATGAGGGATACGACACTTTAGACGTGGAAACACATCGAAGCTACTCAGAGTGGAAAGAGGCAATATCTCTTTACGAGAAATTGCTGAAAACAATAGAAAATGGCGAGCCGCGTCATCGTGTGATTCGCGAGCTCACCCAGCTCTATTTGAATACCGGTGAACACACAAGAGCACTCGAGGTTATTGAATCTGCCCCTAATATCTACGGTTCAAAAGAATTTCTCAAAGCCAAGGCGGTAGACGGAAAGAAACGCGCCGAGGCTTATGGGGAGACTTTACTGAAAACGGTTAGAGCTTGTTCCGAGCTTATGGTCAGCGGTGTGATCACCAATGAAAAGAGCTTATCTGTGACAGAAAAAGTGCAAAGTCTGCGCTCTGCTATCGAAATATTTAATACGGTTTGCACCGACGGTAATTGTGGATTGCATCATTCCTATATCTCACGAGTCTATACGTTACTTTCCTTGTATTTGTGGTTAGACGGCAAAAAGGATGAGGCGTTTATGGCCTTAGATTCTGCACTTTCACACACCAAACTCTTTGATGACAGTTGTACCAAGGTAAAAGGCTATTATACTGCACCGCTGGTTAAATTGGTTCAGCATGAAGTATGGAAAAACGATCCCGATGTTGAAATGCCAATTGAAACAGCTCACATGAGCCTTGCCGAGGATTGGCCTTGGTGGTGTGTTCCCGGATATTCGACTGTAAAAGCTGAAATGCAAGCCGACCCTCGTTGGAATGAATGGGAGTCAAAATTACAGTAACAATCCTAATCTGCCCCGCCCTGTGCGGGGCTTGGCTTTTGTATCAAAAATCACACCTAAAAGGTGTAACACACTATAAGATGTGAAAAGGAGTACGAACAAAATTGCTCGTACTCCTTTGTTGTAGGGCGGGGGTTTATCTCCCGCCGATTTGCTTTTTTATACCGTTTATTTTCGGCGGCAGCAAGCCACCACCCTACGATAATCTCGGTAGGTAAAACCTGATTTACAGAATACCTCCATTTCGATGCAGTTTTTAACAGCGTTCTAATTAAACGGTGCGAATTAAAAAAATTTAACCAAAAAGCTTCTTTATCTGTACATATCAAAAAATTTATGATATCATTTATTTAATACTACCAGGAGGCTATCATTATGTTTGAAAACTTAAAGCGGTTCTGTGACTCCTTTCTGGATGCGGGGCTCCCCGGCTTTGACATTGCTGTCTATCAAAACGGCGCGCCGATACTCCGTTATTACAACGGTTACAGTGACCTTGAAAACAAAATAAAAATGAACGGTACGGAACGGTACAATATCTATTCCTGCTCAAAGGTAATTACCTGCACTGCGGCCATGATGCTGTGGGAAAAAGGGCTTTTCTCTCTTGAGGACAAGCTGTGCGACTACCTGCCGGAGTTCAGTGAAATGACGGTGATCACTGACGGCAAGCTGAAAAAAGCAGACAATCCTATACTGATAAAGCATCTCTTTGAAATGACGGCAGGTTTTTCTTATTCAACCGTATCTGATAATCTGATGAAATGCAGAGAGGATACTGATGGAAAATGCCCTACCCTTACTGCAATGAAGTATCTTGCCAAGGATCCTTTGTGGTTTGAGCCGGGAGACAGATGGGAATACAGTCTTTGCCACGATGTTCTTGCGGCTCTGGTAGAGGTGATATCAGGGGAAAAATTCGAGGAGTTTGTGAGGAAAAATATATTTGACACGGCAAAAATGAAGGACTCTACCTTCATGCTCCCCGAGGATGAAATAGAAACAATTGCTCCCCAGTACAGCTTTGAGGACAGTCACACCGTTAACGTTGGCAAGCACATCGTCAATTACAAGATTGGTAGTGAATACGCATCCGGCGGTGCTGGATGTATATCCACAGTAGATGATTATATGAAATTTCTTGAAGGACTTCGTACCGGCCTTTTCCTTGAGCCGGATACTCTCAGGCTGATGACAACAGACCGCTTGAGTGAACATCAGAAGCGTACTTACTGGACGAGCGATACCCACGGCTACGGTCTCGGGGTGAGATGCCCCAAGGGTGACGGACGTTACATTGATTTCGGTTGGGGAGGTGCCGCATCTGCGTATCTTGCCATTGATCCCGAAAATGCAATTTCCCTTTATTTGGGCGCTCATATGCTTTCCTCTCCGGTACAGGGACTGCGCTCAACCGTGTACAGATTTGTCAGAGCAGAGCTTTTTGATAAGAGCGAGCTTGATGATATATACGGTGATCTGAAGGACCTGTATAACTACAGTCTTACCTACTAATGCGAAAAAACCGATGAATAGCCAATGGCTATTCATCGGTTTTTCTATGCTGATGTCAGCGGCCGTAGATATCTCTCTCGGCGCTTTCAAGAAGCTTTTTCGAGTTGGTGTACATAATATTCTCTATCTGTGTATCGGTGAGATGAAGCTTAGTAGCAACACGCTTGAATGCACGGAGCTGCTCGTAGATCATAAGAGTAATATTCTTCTCATCGCTTTCTACCATATGTGCATCGCCGGAAACATCACCGTAAAGACCGCGGGGAACGACGTTCTTGTACCAGCCGGTCTCGTCAGTAACACGGTACATTCTCATAGTAGCGATAGGAAGGTCGGAGCCAAACATCAGTCTCTCTGTACCTACTGCATTGATACAAGCCTCTATAGCATCATCGCATACGTTTGCGGTGAAATCGAACATCATATTCTTGGTGTTCTTCAGCACCTCAAATGCGTCGCCCACATCCTGCTTTGAATAAGCGCGTCCGATATGAGCGCAGATCAGCTTAACGTTAGGATATCTCTTCTCGATCTCCATAAGCTGAGCTATATTTACCGCATCGCGGAGTCTCTGCTTTCTTGCTATATGGAGCATAATGATCCAGCCGTGCTTGTTGGCTGCCTCAAGATGCTCATGAGGAAGGAAGTCAAAAATACGCACCTCACCCGAGGGAATATATCTGGGGCAGTTGGTCAGATAAGGCTTGAGGCCAAGGGAGTGGTTTGCATGAACCTCTCTCGCAAGTACATCTGGATCTATATCGTAGTCAGTACGGGTAAGTACAGGGAATCCCAGTTTCTTTGCACTATCATAGATATAATTATTTGATACATCTACTGCCTGGGTACATCCGCCGAATACGAGAGGAGTGACCTTCTTGCCGGGAAAAAGAAGCTCAAACGTCTCCAGAAGCTGTTCTCCCGTCATTTCATCCGCTACAAGATCGGTCCAGGTTGCACCGCCGTTGTGGTCGCAAACCTTAGCCATGGTATTAAGCCAGAGATGAGTATGAATATCGATAAAGGTCTCAGGGAGAAAGCTCTTCAGCTCTTTTTCATAAACTTCTCTGTCATAATCGTTTATTACAAGATTGTACATAGTTATACCTCTTTTTTTCAGTCTTCGATTAAGCACTTGCAGGCAGTTTCCTGGTCAGGGTACATACCAACGGCTGTTCCTGCAAGAACAGCCGCACCGACTGCGCCTGCGTATGATCCGTGCATAACACGGACACGCATACCGGTCTTTTCGGAAATAAGCTGTGCCCACAGGGGATTTTCCGAGGGACCGCCAACCATTACCGCTTCATTGCATACGATGCCTGCATCAGTAATATCTGACATTTTATCAGAAAGCATATTAATAACATTTTCCATAATAGCTCTTGCAATATGCTTCTTTTCGTACTTTTTGATCTCTGCTTCATTCGGCTCGGAAAGCAAGTCTATAGAAAGACCTCCTGCTCCTGTTTCGCTCTCTGCAGAATACTCAACCAGCTTGCGGTACCAGATATCACTGTTGTCAACGTATGCCTTGGTAAACGCTTCGATCTGGCCGGAGAGGGATGCAAGTGAAACCATTCCAGCCCAAGGACCGCCTATCTCGGAAAGGAAAGGATCTACAAGCATTTTTGCAGAAACTACCTTTTCTCTCTCGGCGATAGGATAGAAGCCTACCCAGGAAGTTCCACAGGAAAGGAGAAGCTGTCCCTCCTTGCAAACACCCACACCGCGAGCGGCACTTGGATGGTCAAATGTACCGATAATAACGGGAATGCCTGCCGGTAGTCCGCACTCTGCCGCCGCTTCCGCAGTAACAGTACCGAGAATACTTCCCGTCTTCATTACAGGAGGAAGCTTATCAAGAGGGATTCCGAGAGTCTCAAGAATATCACTGTTATACTCTCCCGTAACCTGATCTATCAGATAGAACGGAGTGCCGGCGGAGGTTCCTATTCCCCACTTCCCTGTAAGCTTTGAATAAAGATACTCGGTGCTCATACAAACCTTGGAGCAGTCGGACAGTACATCCGGATAGTGACACTTATACCAGCTGAGAATAGCCAGCGGGAAGGTTTTAAGAGTAAATGCCCAGCCGGTGGAGCGATAGTATGAATCACAGTCAAAGTCCGGGAATATACGGGTAAACTCGTCGGTCACCCTGTGATCCTGCCAGTTAAATATCGGACCTGCAGGATCGCCGTTAGCGTCAAGGAGAAGCAAATTTCCGCTGGCAGATGCGGCGGAAAGAGCAACTATCTCAGCACAGTCAGGCAGCTTCTCACCAAACTCACGGAGAAGTCTGTAGCAACAGTCAAGATACTTATCTGCCGGTATCTCTACGCTTCCGTCATCACGGGTCGTATAAGTAAAGGGGACTCTGCCGGTATAGCGTTCTTTTCCATCGGCAGATACCATAACACCCTTGATTGATGAAGTACCGATATCCAGACCGATTATGAATTTTTCAGCCATAATAAATCTCGCTTTAACTATAATAATTACAGAATTACAGTCTCAACGTCAAGAAGCTTACCGAAGAACTCGATCTCTTCAGCGGTTGCATCATAAACGAAGATACTGTGGTGAGTTGCGCCCCACTTACTATGCTCCTCAAGGAACTCAGCGGTAGTATAGCCGTCAGGCTTCATCCAGCCTCTCATAGAACCGCCGAAATTATCATGATCAAAGGACAGCATTTCAGCAGGAGCGGCAAACAGACGGTAATCGTCTCTTGCACGGCTGATGTTGATATAAACACCCTTACCGCCCTTCATTCTGGTATATCCGGCATAGGGGAACTCATCCTCTGTGGCATACTTTTTACCTGCACGGCTGACGGTAGGCTTGCAGTCTGCAATACCGTAGTTCACCTCGCCCATATGGCTGAGGAGAAGGATATTATTCTTCCAGTCGGGGCAGAAGATCTCAACGAATGTAGTATCCTTGTATCCGCTGAGCAACGCACCGGTAAAGGCAGCGGTCATAACGTCACCCTCACCTGCATATCCGATACCGTTCTGCATAGACTTACAGGCCTCAATAAAGGGCATGGAAGTAATACCTGCATCATTGGGACCTATCTTTAAGAAGTTTACAGAGAAAGCGGTAAGTCCGTTTGCGGCAATATATTTACGGGTAGCAAGGCAGGAACGGATAGATTCGGTATATTCTCTTTCAATTATGTTATCTGCAAGCTCGTAGTTATCACGGTTATATGCCTTTTCTGCCTCGATCTCCTCAGGAGTAACGGCATCGTAGAAGGCACGCATATCAGCAGTTGAGGGCTGAACGACCTTAATACCGAAGCGGTCATAAAGCTCACGGTAGTCAACACGGAAATCGCCCATACCTGCAAAGGACTCACCTATCAGGCCAACCTTTGCGCCCTTGATAGCTCTGGCTGCGCAAGCAACACGTGCAAAGCCGCATACACGGTCAATAACATCTGACTCCTGCCAATGACCTGCGGCAATAGCGTAATTAACACCTCTCTGGGTAAGCATACTGCACATATCCATAACACCGTGGATACCGTGGTTGTACATGATCTCTCCGTCGCTCTGCTCGTTTGTGAACTCCAGAGTCTCGGTAGTATCAAGAACGATGATGGGGAGATCGGTATCACAAAGAGCACCGATGCTCTCAAGAGAGGGAGAATATGCTATATGGAGGGTAACGATAGCATCAGCACCCTCGCGCTCAAACTTGGTAACAGCCGCCTTGAACTCGTCCTTGAGTCTTGCAAAATCATCAGTGCGAACGACCTCAACGCCTCTCTTCTCGAATTCTACAGCGATCTTCTCGTAGAAAGCTTCCATTCTGGGACGTACGTCCGGAGCAACATCATCATAAAGTTTTACGTAAAGAGGGAGTAATCCGATTTTCATAGTTTATCTCCTTTAATTACTTTTATTTTATATAAAAATTTATTCGCCGATGATCATGATCTGAACGGTGCGCTGTCTTGCACGGGTGGTATCGAAGTCAATAAAGTAAATGAATCCGAATTCACCGAGATCAAGCTCACCGTCATCAATAACAATGGTCTCGCTTCTGCCTATAATGGAGGAACGGAGGTGGGCGTCAGTATTGTGACATCCTCTTGCATCCTCATCATGCTCCTCGGCAAACTTTAGCGCCTTGGGTCCGGGATGCAGATACATACCCTCCTTACGCTGCTGGGGAAGAAACACCTCAAACGCCTCGATCAGGTCCTGCTGAAGGGTCTCCAGACCGGTCATAGACATATCGAATGCGCACTCCTGGGTGATAACACCGCAGGTGGTGTGATGAGAATACACTACAAGAATACCGTCCTTAATACCGGACTCCTTAAGTGCCTCTTTAGCTTCTGCAGTCACGTTATGAAAGGTACATATCTTATCGTTGGACTGCACCTTGAATTTTTTCTTAAAAACCATTATTCAGCCTTTCCTTCCTTCTTTTTCAGATCGTCTGCCGCACGGCGGGTAGCCGCGATCATCTCGTCGATCATCGCAATGGGATCTGCCGCATTCATAATGCCGGAAGCGGCACCTGCTGCTTCAGAGCCCGCCATAATGAAATCATAGACCTGCTGGCCGTTTGTGATTCCTGCCGCCTGCTCTACGAGAATATCGGGGTAAATGGATTTGATCTCACGGATAGACTCAAGCACAAAGCTCATATCACTTACACCGTTACCGGTTCCACCGATAAGCTCAGAGGGTTCGGGGTTAAGAATATCCGGATGGAGCTGAGCGATAGCCTTTGCCTCTGCGATAGTATCTGCGCAAGCGAATACCAGCATATCGAGCTCTCTTGCACGGTCGATAGTAGCCTTTATCTGAGGTACTGACATAGGCTTTTCGCAGTGGTTTACAACAACACCCTCCGCACCTGCGGCCTTGAGCGCCTCGGGAAGGATATCCGCCATTCCGCGTCCGGGACGGAGAGTATCCATATAGGGTGCCAAAACGATGAGATGCTTGGTATTCTCAACGATGCGGCGGATCTCGACCGCAGGAGTAATGAACAGCACATCAATATCATACTTCTCTGCTGCGGCATCTGCGGCAAGAGCATATTCCAGAACCTTGTCGCCATAGATATAGTTCTTTGTACCTATCTCAAAATAAGGAGTACGAATCTGTCTTTTCATGTTTCTGTAATACGGATACGCATGACCCCGGTAAAGGGTCTTTGTTATCCGAAGCCTTTCTCAATCTGTATTCTGAATGGATATTCAATTATCTCTTCTGCTGAAGATCGTAGTGAACGTCGTAAGCGGTCTCCTCGTCGGTATACTTGCGGAGAGTATTGATAACCTCACCGTTGTTCCACTTTCTGTCGCCAACATCCTCTGTAGTACCCATAACGGTTACATTAAGCTGGCGGCGGCGTGCACGTACGTGATCCCAGTCGATGAAGTAAATGTGAGCAAACTCACCGCCGTCAAGAACACCGTCCTTGATAGTCATGGTCTCGCTTCTGCCGAAGAATACGGAACGGAGATGTCCGTCAGTATTCATAGAGGTATAGTCACCGGGCTCCTTTACATAACGGCCGAACTGAGAATGGATAGGACCGGGATGACGGTAGTCACCCTCGTTTGTATAGTCGGGGATCATCTTGCGCATGATGTCAAGAAGATCGTGCTGGAGATACTCAAGATCGAAAGAATCAATATCATGAGAACACTCCTGGATCATTACGGAGCAAGTGGTGTGGTGAGATGCTATACATACAGTACCGTTCTTTATGCCGGAAGCTGCTACGATCTCCATAATCTCCTTAGATACGTCGTGGAAGGTGGGAATCCAGCCTCTGGACTGGAGCTCAAGCTCTTTCTGAAATACCTTAAATTCCATTTTAGTAATCCTCCAAAAAATGTTTTATTATATTTGAATTTATATTTTATCCTTGTTAAGACGCTCGCCTACTGCCCCGCCCGGATGGATAAGAGCAAACTGCTCATTTTGGAAATCAGTTTCCTCCATCAAAGCAGTAGTGAGGGTATGAAATATTACACAAAGGGCGGTAGTAGAGGTAGTGCCCTGGGCGTTGTACTTATCCGTCTCTCTGTTAACGTGCTGTTTAAGCACCACGTCAGCCATCTGTGCCAGAACAGAATCGGTATTTTCGGTTACAACGATGACTTTAACCTCTTTTTTCTTACATATCTCTGCAATAGGGATAAGCTCCTTAGTCTTTCCGCCTCTCGAAGCAAGAACTATTGCATCTCCCTTCTGCAGAAAACCACTGGCCCCGTGGACAGCTTCCGCGGGAGAAATAAATCTTGCAGGCTGCTCGATACAGCAAAGCAGATGAGCAAGGTGCTGGCAAATTATGCCCGAGTGGCCGCAGCCGCTGGTACCGATCCTGGGAGCATTTTTAAGACACTCCACAGCCGCAGAAAATGCCTCTTCATCAAAATATTCTTCCATTTCACGAATGCATTCCATCTCGATGGTATAAACATCCTTTGCAAGCTTTAGCGATTCCTTTTTTATTTTAAGTCCCTCCAATCCATAAACCCGATACCGGAAAGCACAGAGGCAAAACTCAGCCATACTGCGTTTCCTCACAGACCGAAAAATCAGTATAATATAAAAGCAAACAAGTATCTCATCATAGTCATTATATCAGACAAATTTTTCTTTTTCAATATTTAAGACTCAAGACACAGCAAAATTACATATTATTGTAACCTTTGTCCTGTGTTACGAACAGGCAAAATAAAAAAAGTATTTATTTTATTTTCAGTTTATGGTATAATCGCAGTACCAACAAAATTGAGGAAGATGCTATTATGAAATGTAACACCTTTTCTATCAGACACGGCTACGACAAAAAGAAATGTCTTGTTCTCGCAAGATGCTGTTATACACCCGGTCTTATGGTTGCAACAGCACAGGATCTCGACGTTAACGGATGCGATCTGTTTTCCGGTATCAGATTGTCTCTTAGCTATGATGACGGCAAAAGCTGGTCGGAGTTTGAGTCACAGGGCGGTCTCTCTCCGATAGAAAAAGGGGACTATATAACAGTCGGTTGTGATGCAACACCCATGCACCACAAAAAAACGGACAGTATTCTGCTTCTCGGCCATACTGCAGAATATAAAAAAGGTTCATCTCACCCAACCGGGCTGAGAAGAATGACCTTTTACAGCATTTTTGATAAATACAAAAAAGAGTTTCGCACTATGGAATTCCTCGAGATGCCGCAAGGCTTTGATAACTGCGGTAACGGCTCGGGACAAAGCATTGAGCTGGATAACGGAGACCTTCTGATTCCTGTCTACTACAAAAAAGAAAATGAGAAAAATATGTATTCAGTTGTAGTCAGATGTGCCTTTGACGGTGAACGTATTACCGTTCTTGAAGTAGGAAATCCCGTTACCGTTAATGTCAAGCGCGGTCTCTATGAGCCCTCGCTGATCTGTCACAACGGAGAGTACTATATGACTCTGCGTAACGATGAATGCGGTTTTGTTGCAAGAAGTGATGACGGGGTGAATTATACCGATCTGCAACTGTGGAAGTGGGATGACGAAAGCATTCTTCAGACCTACAACACCCAGCAGCACTGGATGAAGATCGGAGATGAGCTCTATCTTGTATACACAAGACGCGGCGCAAACAACGATCACGTATTCCGTCACAGAGCACCTCTGTTTGCCGCAAAGGTGGAAGACATGAAGCTTGTCCGTGCCAGTGAATTTATCGTGGTCGGTGAAAAGGGTGCGCGCCTCGGTAACTTCTGTGCTGCACCGTACAAAGATAACAGCTCGGTGGTTATGGCGGCAGAATGGATGCAACCCCGGGGCTGCGAAAAATACGGCAGCGACAATAATATATATATATCAATGATAACCGCAGACTGACGGTATCGGAGTTTATAGCGTGAAATAAAAATCAGGCATTTTCCGGGATACCGGTTATCACGCACCAAATTTTGTGTACCGCCGTAAAAACGGCGAAATGGAGATTAATATAAAAACGAGGTGATATCCACCTCGTTTTTTTTGTTATTATATTAGTTTCTTTTTCACCTTACCGTTTTCGATTATTTGAAGAATTGTAAAAATTATATACACAATCAGGCTTACTGTGCTTAATACACCCAATATATGCACGGCGGTGCTGTTATTAATCAACCCAAAAAAGACATACGCCGAGCCCACGTCGCCACCGTCCGGGAAAAAGGCATACATAAGCACATAGGTTATATATGTAATCAAAGTGTATACTCTTAATTTTGCAGAATAAATTAAGTTCGGTAGTACATTACCGTTTATAACGGCAAATATAACCGGATGAACAAACGGAACCGCAAGCCAAGTCAAAATCACCCTATACCAACCCATGTTTAATATCCATGATGCGGCTACTGTTAAAATACACAGTATCATAATAACATAGTATGTTATTATTCGGGGTTGTTTTAGTTTTATTATCTTTAACAAAAGCCGAATAAGGCAAACGATTCCAAATACAAACCCGCCAATAATAGCTAACAGAATAAAAATACCAATTGCTTTTATCAGCAGTCCAGATAATTGAAAATCCATAATTTCACCACCTTTAATTTAGTATAGCATATTCCCTTCCAAAAGTAAATCTTGCAGTATAAATCTCCTCAAAATACAGATAATAACATCACGATTTGAAAATTTATGTAGGGCGGTGCCTTGGTGCCGCCGCTAAAATCCGCACAACAAAACGGCGGGAGCAAGCCCCCGCCCTACGATATATTTGTAAACAGAGATTTATATATGAAAGCAACAGGAATAGTTCGTAGAATAGAGGCTTGTGTTATAATAGGGCAAACCGCCTGAAACCCG
>JAFQUL010000194.1 GCA_017408535.1 Clostridia bacterium | reverse complement strand
GTACATATAATAAGGCTATAACTCTAAATTGTAGTTGACCCTCTCACGAAAATTTCCTCAGGTGATGAAATCACCTGTTTTGCTAACGCAAAAACGTAAATTTTCCTGTAGAGAGAGAAAAACTTAAATCCGAGGTTCTGCGGGATAAAATTAGACCTTAAACAACTTGCGGGAGGATTGAATTACCGTTGGTAATTCTTGCCCCTCCCATACCGGTTTTGTGCGTAATTTGAAGATATATATCGTGCCTGTAAGGACAGGCATAATAGCCTTAATTTATTCACTCGACCGTCCGAGGTTCTAAGGGGTATAATTAAAAATTTAATCCACAGATATGTTTGATACGTTTCCCTATGACAATATCCACCTTCCGGTATTGATTCCCGCGTGTCATCTTGAGCGAAGCCGAAACCCGAAGGGCGACCGTAAGGTCGGATCTCGCGGGAAGATGTAACGGCGGTAACACGCCCGAGATTCCACCTTCGCTTTGCTCGGTGCTTTTCCGTCCGAGTCATCTTGAGCGTAGCCGAAATTCGACGAAGGAGGATCAAACGGTACGAAGTGCCGCCCCGGATCCGGACGGAAAAGTTCGACTCCGCTACGCTCCGCTCAGAATGACACGGGCGGACGCAGTCCTCTTTTTGTGTGGGTGGATCCAGGAACAAGGTTTCCTTGTTCAATCCGCCCGTAGGCTCTACGTGATAAAATACAAAATTAAACCTTAAACGACTTGCGGGAGGATGATATCCTCCCCTACGGATCAAAATACAGAATCAACCCCGGGCATTTGCACAAGAGGATATCACTCCATACAAATTAAACGGGTGTGTTCCCCGAACAAAAAGAAGGAGGGTGCTTTACCCATTACGGGCAAAGCACTCTCCCCAAAACCGACCATTTGCGGTTTTACATTCGGCGGTTCTCTGCTCTGTCTGTGATCTCGTCTCTTGAACGGAAGAGCAGGGATATACACCATACTGCGGCAAGGCCCACTACGGTATATATTATTCTTGCTACCAGGGAATCGGCAGAGCCGCATATCCAGGCAACCAGATCAAAACGGAAAAGACCAATGCTTCCCCAGTTAAGACCGCCGATTATTGCGAGTACTAATGCTATACGGTCAAGAATCATCGGCATACACACTTTCATAGTTTTGAATCGGCGGCTTTTTTACCGCCGTTATTATCATATCCCGAATCGTTTTTTTTAGTCGCAAAAGCCGTGTTTTGGGGTGAAGGAATTTTCTGCTAAAAAAACGCCGAAAAAATATGTAATATTATATATTATTTATTGAAAAAATCTTTGACTTAAAGACGCCTGTATGATATAATATACTAATAAGTATAAAGTACAATGGGGAAGTATATAGTAATGAAAATTCTCGGCATAGATCCCGGCTACGCCATAGTGGGCTGGGGGGTTATCGAATATGAGGCCTCGCGCTTCCACGTTCTGGGGTACGGCTCTATAACCACACCCGCAGGACTTAAGATAGAAAAACGCCTTGAGATGATCTATGACGGTTTGAATGAGCTTATAGAAAAATATTCCCCCGATGATATGGCGGTGGAGGAGCTGTTCTTCGGACACAACACCACCACCGGTATTACGGTAGCTGAGGCAAGAGGAGTCATTCTTCTTTCCGCTATGAAGCACGGACTGAATATCGCCGAGTACACCCCCCTTCAGGTAAAGCAGGCAGTAGTGGGGTACGGCAGGGCAGAGAAGAACCAGGTGATCTCTCTTGTGACCCAGTTCCTCGGTCTGTCCGCACCGCCAAAGCCTGACGATACCGCAGACGCTCTTGCAATAGCTGTGTGCCACGCGCACAGCGGAGGCTCACGCATTGCCGATTATTTTAATAAGTAGCGTGAAATATAATTCAGGCATTTTCCCGAAGTTCGGTTATCACGCACTCAAATTCAAATTAAAAATGGGACCCAACCCATTTTTGTTCGCGAAGGCGAACACATTTGAATTTACTAAAGCTTGTGTACCGCCTCATAGCGGCGGAATATAAGATAGATAGCGTGAAACATAATTCAGAAAATCCCCAAAACCCGGTTATCACGACTCAACTTTTTGTGCCGCCGCAGGAACGGCGGAATTAAGGAGACTGATATGTTCTTAAACGATAAATGGAAAGACTACGAGCTTCTTGACTGCTCTGACGGAGAGCGGCTTGAGCGATGGGGCAAGTACGTGCTGGTACGTCCCGACCCACAGGTCATCTGGCGCGGTGCACGCAGAGCAAAGGAATGGAAGAACCCCGATGCTACCTACCGCCGTTCAAGAGCAGGAGGAGGAGCGTGGCAGGAGCACAAGCTCCCCGAGAGCTGGAAGATAAGCTACGGCGACCTTCGCTTTAATATAAAGCCCATGGGCTTTAAGCACACCGGACTTTTCCCCGAGCAGGCTGTTAACTGGGACTGGTTCTCAGAGCTGATAAGACGCAGGGGAGGCGGAAAGGTGCTTAACCTCTTCGCATATACCGGCGGCGCGACCGTTGCCGCCGCCAAGGCAGGCGCATCGGTATGCCACGTTGATGCCGCCAAGGGTATGGTGGCCGCCGCTAAAGAAAACGCGGCTCTTTCCGGACTTGCCGATGCACCGATACGCTATATCGTTGACGACTGTAAGAAATTCGTTGAGAGAGAGCTTCGCCGCGGCAACCGCTACGACGGTATCATAATGGACCCTCCCTCCTACGGCCGCGGACCGTCGGGTGAGGTATGGAAGATAGAGGAGGCGGTCGACGAGCTGGTAGGTCTCACCTCAAAGCTGCTTTCAGACGATCCCCTGTTCTTCCTCATCAACTCTTATACCACCGGTCTCTCCCCTCTTTCCATGGCTTACCTGCTTGAGCTTCACGTATGCTCCCGCTACGGCGGAAGGGTAACGGCCTCAGAGCTGGGACTTCCCTGCAGAGAGACAGGCGCACCCCTTCCCGCAGGTGCATCCGCAAGATGGCAGCCCGACAAGGCACAGTGAGGTATTTATGTCAGACGCATTTATCAGAATAGAGGATCTGAACTTCTCCTACGAGAATGACGAGGGGGAGCAGGTCCCTGCAATAAAGGGTGTCTCTCTTGAGATAAAAGAGGGGGAGTTCGTTGCGGTGCTTGGGCACAACGGCTCGGGTAAATCCACCTTTGCCAAGCTGCTTAATATGATCCTTACCCCCACGTCGGGTAAGATATACGTTGACGGCAAGGATATCACCGCCGAGGATATGACGGAAGACGATATGTTCGACGTCAGACGCAAGATCGGTATGGTGTTCCAGAATCCCGACAATCAGATAGTCGCTACTATCGTTGAGGAGGACGTTGCCTTCGGTCCCGAGAACCTGGGTATCGAGCCTGAGAAGATCCGCCGCCGTGTGGATCAGGCTCTGGAGACGGTGGGAATGACCGAGTATGCAAAGCACGCCCCCCACAAGCTCTCCGGCGGACAGAAGCAGAGGATCGCCATTGCGGGAATAATCGCAATGCGCCCCAGATGCATCATCTTTGACGAGTCCACCGCAATGCTCGACCCTCTCGGACGCGAGGAGCTGATGAGTACCATCGAGAAGCTCAACCGCGAGGAGGGTATCACCGTCATCCACATAACCCATTATATGAATGAGGCGGCAAGAGCGGACAGAATAGTGGTCTTTGATGACGGGCAGATATTTGCCGACGGCACTCCCGAGGAGATATTCTCATATCCCGAGCCTCTCCGTGCCGTGGGACTTGACGTTCCCCAGACGGTGGAGCTCCTTTGGAAGTTAAACCGTATGGGCGGCAATTTCAGTCTTACCTGCCTTTCTACCGAGGACTGTGCCGAGGCAATAGCTGAGGCCTACCGAAGGACAGCGGCAGGCAAAAACTAAAAGTAAAGGAAAAAATCGGAATGGCAATAATTGAGCTTGAGGGCGTTTCATATATATACGGTGCCAAAACACCCTATGAAATGACCGCGCTCGACAATATAGATCTCAAAATTGAAAAAGGTGCGATAACGGGACTTATAGGACATACCGGTTCGGGTAAGTCCACCCTTGTGCAGATACTCAACGGTCTTCTCCGTCCCACCTCCGGCAGGGTTCTCCTTGACGGTAAGGACATCTGGGCAGAGCCCAAGAAGATAAGAGACGTCAGATTCAAGGTGGGTCTTGTTATGCAGTATCCCGAGTACCAGCTCTTTGATGAGACGGTGCGTGCGGATATCGCCTTCGGCCTTCGCAATATGAAGGTACCGGAGGATCAGATAAATGAGAGAGTTGAGAGGGCGGCAGAGTTTTCAAATCTCGACCTGTCTCTTCTTGACAAATCTCCCTTTGATCTTTCAGGCGGTCAGAGAAGACGCGCGGCGATTGCCGGCGTTATCGCAATGTCTCCCGAGGTACTGGTGCTTGACGAGCCTGCCGCGGGGCTTGACCCCAGAGGCCGCAGAGAGATACTGGACGGAGTAAAGCATTTCTCACGTGAGAGCGGCACTACCGTTATCATCGTCAGCCACAGTATGGAGGATATGGCTCAGTACTGTGACAATGCGGCGGTGCTTTCACGGGGCAAGCTGTTTATGTACGGCAGCTGCAGCGAGGTATTCGGCCGTGCGCCTATGCTCTGCAGTGTTGGACTTGATATCCCCCACGTAACGAGAATAAATCAGAAGCTTATTGAGCTTGGGCTTCCTCTCCCGGAGGATGTATATACCGTAGACTATGCGGCAAACAAGATCGCCGCACTGTTGGGACTTGGGGGTGACGGAAAATGATGAAGGACATCGCTCTCGGTCAGTACTATCCCGGTAATTCGGTGCTTCACAAGGCTGACCCCAGGGCAAAGCTGATAGTCGCCATCCTGTATATAACCGCCATCTTCCTTGCAAAGAGTATATTCTCCTACGGGGCAATAGTTCTGTCTGCAATAATTCTTGTAGCTGTCAGCGGTGTTTCGGTATCCGTGGTGCTGAAGGGTATCAAGCCCCTTATATACATTATCATCATCACCGGTATAATGAATATACTACTGACGTCAGGTGAGACACCCCTCTTCGAGTGGTGGATAATAAAGATCTATCCCGAGGGTCTGCGCGCGGCAGGGCTTATGGTGATCAGAATAATCATTCTCATTATGGGCAGCAGTCTCCTGCTGACTTACACCACCACCCCTATCGAGCTGACAGACGGTATCGAGCAGCTGCTTGCTCCTCTTAAGAAGATCAAGCTCCCGGTACACGATTTTGCAATGATGATGACTATCGCTCTCCGCTTCATTCCCACTCTTCTTGAGGAGACGGACAAGATAATGAACGCTCAAAAGGCAAGAGGCAGCGATTTCTCAAGCGGAAATCTTATAGACAGAGCAAAGGCGCTTGTTCCCGTTCTCGTTCCCCTTTTCGTGTCTGCTTTCAGACGTGCGGACGAGCTTGCGGTGGCTATGGAGTGCCGCTGTTACCGTGGCGGTGACGGCAGAACGAGAATGACCAGGCTGAGGTTTGCGCCTAGAGACTATATTCTTCTTATTCTGATACTGCTTTTCTGTGCGGGAATAGTTATGATGAATATCTATTCCGACTCTATATTTGCACTTATCGGTAGAATACTATGAAATATCTTTTGAAGATCGCATACATCGGTACCGGCTACTGCGGCTTTCAGGCACAGAACAACGGCCGCAGTATCCAGCGTGTGCTGACAGAGGCGGCAGAGAAGATCTTTGCCGTGCCTACCAGGGTCACGGGATGCTCCCGTACAGACTCGGGTGTTCACGCCCTTGAGTATTATATTACTCTCGAGCCGGGAGAGGGTGCGTCAGGTGTGAAAACCGAAAACATCCCGCGGGCAATGTGCTCGGTGCTTCCCGAGGATATCGGCGTTGTTGAGGCAAGGGCGGTTGATGATGACTTTCACCCCCGCTACAGTGCAAAGGGCAAGGAGTACAAATACCTTATTTATACCTCACCTGCCCGTGATCCATTTTACTCGGGCAGAGCCTGGATGCACTATATGCGTGTGGGTACCTCTGAGCTTGAGAATATGAAAAGGGCGGCAGGCTACTTTGTGGGTGAGCACGATTTTACCTCATTTATGTCTGCCGGCAGCAGTATCACCGATGCGGTAAGAGAGGTGTTCTCCTTTGATGCGTCTCTCTCCGGAAATCTGCTTGAACTTAAGGTGTCCGCAAACGGATTCCTTTACAATATGGTGAGAATAATGGCGGGGACTCTTACCGCTGTGGGGGAGGGCAGACTTTCCCCCGAGGATATCCCCGGCATAATAGGAGCACGGGACAGAAGCCGTGCGGGAGTGACCGCTCCCCCCGAGGGACTGTACCTCAATCGGGTCTTTTACTGAAAAAGTAAGTAATTTATTTTATACGCATAATTTTTGAAAGGAGGATACGCCGTGCCGGAAAAGGTCATTATAAAAGCACCGAAAAAGGTGGAAAAGGTAAATGAATACTATCTGAAGCTGTCCGGACGTCTGCGTGTCCTCAAATACACCGTCGGGATCGTGCTGGTGGTGTTTACCGTAGTGATGCTACTAATGTTCAGAGAGTCCATCACCTACGAGAATCTGCAGTATATGCTCAGAGACCTCAGTGCCGCCAGATATGACTCTACCTTCTCGAGAGTGGATTTCGAGCGGGGCGGAGTGGTGACCACCGGTGTGTTCCGCGGCGAGCTGATTGCTCTCGGCAAGAAAAATCTTTCCCTTTATTCTATCGGAGGCACGGGGATACTCGATCAGACGGTGAATCTGTCGCTCCCCCGTCTTGAGTCGTCAGAAAAATATTTCCTCATCTATGACGGAGAGGGAAAGAGCTATTCGGTATATAACTCATATTCAAAGCTGTTCAGCGAGAGCTTCGACTATACCGTGACCGATGCGGCTGTCTCTGACAACGGCAGTTACGCCATAGTCACCTCAACAAGAGAATATCCCTATGCCGTTTATCTTTATAATAAGGATTTTAAGCGGATAGGTGAATATTATAAAAACAAGCATCTGATGGAGACGGTGCTGTCAGAGGACGGCGGACAGCTTATGCTTCTGTCCTTTTACGCATCGGGCGGTGATTTCGTTACTGAGGTAGTGGTGCACTCCACCACCGATGAAAGCGACGTAAAGACCTTTACTCTGCCGGGTGTCTTCCCGGTGTCTGCCGCATTTACCGACAGCGGTAAGATACTTATAGTTACCGACAGCGGCGTTTATATCACGTCCTCTGTGGGTGAGGTACTGTATACCGTCGGGACTGCAAGAGATATTCTTTCCGGCTTTTGCTTCGGGGAGGAAAGATCCGCAGTTATTAGCAAGAATACAGCCGGTGACAGCGAATGTGCGGTGCAGATCTTTGACACAGACGGAAACGTAATGTACAGCACCGTTATAAGGGAGGAGATAACCGATTCCCTTATGTCGGACGGAATACTGTATCTGCTCTATGACCGGGGTGTTATCGCCATTGATCCCATAAGCGGTATCGTCAGCCGGGCAGATGCCAAGTCCGGCGGAATATCTCTTCTTGTCTCTGAGCGTACCGGCTCAAGGGGAGAGGCGAGAATAATCGTATGCTATCCCGACTCGGCTGTTACAGTTGATTTCAGTGAAAAGGAGGAGAATCAATGAGTCTCGTTCTTGATCTTATAGTAATAGTAACCGCGGTGGTGATCCTTGTCAGCGGTGTCAGACGGGGATTTGTCAAATCGGTAATGTCTCTTATCACTACTCTGGCGGCCTTCTTCGCCGCATGGTTTTTGACTCCGCCTGTATCGCTTTTCCTTGACGAAAGGTTTTTCTCAGGTGCGATCAGCTCTTCCGTTGAGAAGACCCTCAGGTCTCTGCTTACCTCAAGCGGAGAGGGCTATAACCTTACAAAGCTTTTTGAGGACAGTCCGGACGGCTTCTCCTCTCTCCTTGACAGCTTCGGTGTTGACCGTGCCGCTCTCGCCGCCGACTACGGCGGTAATACTGCGGCAAGCGACAGCGTGATCTCCGCTATGGCAGATACCATAGCGGCTCCCGTTTCCTCTCTTGTGTCAAAGGTAGTTGCCTTTATCGGCATCTTTCTTATAGCGCTTCTGCTTTTGATACTGCTTACCGCTATCATCGATCTGTTTGCCAAACTGCCTGTTATCAGAGGCGCAAACAGATTGCTCGGCTTCATCTTCGGTGTGCTGATGGCGCTTGTCACCTGTATCATCATCTCCAAGCTCTTCTTCCCGATAATGGAGCTTCTCAGTGCCTTTAACCCTGAGCTGTTTGATCCCTCCGTCATCGGAAAGACAGTGGTCGTGAAGCATATAGCGTCTCTTGACATTCTGGGCCTTTTGACCAGACTGTTCCCATAAGCATTTTCCCCGGTATAGATAATATAAAATGGTAATACGTATAAAGAAGGATATAGTAGAGTAATGAAAGCAAAGTATATTCCAAACATCTTGTCTGTGATCAGAATATTGATGGTTCCTCTTTTCGTGGTTCTTTTCTTTAGTGATATGCACATATATGCGGTGCTGGTGTTTGTTATCGCAGGTCTTACCGACGTGGTGGACGGCATTCTTGCCAGACGCTTCAACTGGATAACAAACGTAGGTAAGATACTTGACCCCTTTGCCGACAAGCTGATGCAGTGCGTTGTGCTGATCTGTCTCTTTATTGACAGAATTATCCCCTGGTGGCTTCTTGCGGTATGTGTGGCAAAGGAGCTGCTTATGGCATCGGGTGCACTTTTCCTTTTCAAGAAGGAAAAGGTGGTCGTCGTCAGCGCCTGGTGCGGCAAGATGGCGGTCTGCATCTTCTATGCGGCCATATTCGCTATGATCGTGTTCCCGAATATGCACTATTACATCAAGCTTATGATATGTGCGGTCACCGTTATAGCAACCCTCTTTGCTATCAGTAAATACTACTATGATTATATGAAAAGCGAGAAGGCTCTCAGACGCGAGCTTGAAAACGCAAAAAAAGCGGCAAACTGATCTACCCCTATTAATGAAAGGCGAAAACTATGCAGATGTGTTCAAGATGCCATAAGAGAATGGCAGTGGTTTTTATTACAAGACTTGAAAATGATAAACAGGTAAACGAGGGGCTTTGCCTCAAATGTGCCCGTGAGATGGGTCTGAAGCTTCCCACAGGAGACATCCTTGAAAAGATGGGTATAACCGACGAGGACCTTGAGAGAATGGAAGGCGAGATGGAGACGATGATGGCGGATGCCGGTATCACAGATCTTGCCGAGAGCGGGGATGACGACGGCGGTGCTCCTGCCATAGATATAACAAGGCTCATGCAGGGCAATATGGAGGGCGGCAAAAAGGCCGGAGACAAGAAGGATAAAAAGCCTGAGGGCAAAAACGAAAAGAAGAGAAAATTCCTTGACGGCTACTGTCACAACCTTACCGCAAAGGCGGCAGAGGGAAAGCTTGACCGCATCGTCGGCCGTGACAGAGAGCTTGAGAGAGTAATACAGATACTCTGCAGAAGACAGAAGAACAACCCCTGTCTTATCGGTGAGCCGGGCGTAGGTAAGACTGCCATCGCCGAGGCTCTTGCACAGAGAATAGTTGACGGAAACGTTCCCTATAAGCTCTCAGAGTGCGAGGTGTATCTGGTTGACCTTACCGCACTTGTTGCAGGTACTCAGTTCAGAGGTCAGTTTGAGTCGAGAATACTCGGTCTTATAGGTGAGGTAAAGGAAGCCGGCAACATTATCCTGGTCATTGACGAGGTACACAATATCGTGGGTGCGGGAGATGCCGAGGGCTCTATGAATGCCGCCAACATATTAAAGCCTGCTCTTTCCCGCGGTGAGATACAGGTCATCGGTGCCACCACCCTGACCGAATACCGTAAGTATATCGAAAAGGATGCGGCGCTTGAGAGACGCTTCCAGCCGGTTACCGTAAACGAGCCCTCTATCGAGGATACCGTCAAGATACTTCTCGGTATCAAGCATTATTACGAAAGCTACCATAAGATAAATATTCCCGATGAGACACTCCGCCGTGCGGTGGTGCTGTCTGAGAGATATATTACCGACAGATATCTGCCCGACAAGGCGATCGACCTTATTGACGAGGCGGCCTCTCATCTTGCACTTTCCTCAAAGTGCCTCAGCGACAGGGAAAAGAATACCCGTGAGCTTGACAGACTGAAGAAGGAAAGAGAAGCGGTGGAGAGTGAGAATACCGACGATGCTCCCCCCGAAAAGCTGGAGGCAAAATACAAGCGTCTGGCTGATATCAAGAGCGAGGAGCTTCGCCTTGAGGAAAGCATCAGGGCTCTTATCCCCCAGTGCGATGCGGTAACTCTTCTGCCCGCACATCTTGCCGAGGTCGTTGAGATATGGACCGGTGTTCCCTCAAGCACGGTAAACGAGGATGAGTTCAAGAAGATCGACGAGCTTGAGGCAAGACTCAAAAAGAATATAATCGGTCAGGATGAGGCTGTGTCCGCAGTTGCCCGTGCCATCAAGCGCAACAGAGCAGGTGTGTCATACAAGCGTAAGCCGGTGTCCTTCATTTTTGCAGGTCCCACCGGTGTGGGTAAGACAGAGCTTGTCAAGCGTGTTGCGGCAGATCTCTTTAATTCTCCCGAGAGCCTTATCAGACTGGATATGTCTGAATATATGGAGAAGCACTCGGTGTCCCGTATTATAGGAGCGCCTCCCGGCTACGTAGGATATGACGAGGCAGGCCAGCTTACCGAGAAGATACGCAGACGTCCTTACTCGGTAATTCTCTTTGACGAGATAGAGAAGGCACACCCGGACGTACTGAACATTCTCCTTCAGATACTTGACGACGGTCATATCACAGACGCGGGCGGCAAGTATATCAACTTTGAAAATACCATTATTGTAATGACCACCAACGCAGGTGCTACCACCTCTGCAACGGCAGGCTTCGGAACTACCGAGTCGAAGGTGGATTCAGATAAGACCGCACGTGCGCTGGAATCCTTCCTCCGCCCCGAGTTCATCAACCGTATAGACGAGATAATCACCTTCCGTTCTCTTTCAAGAGAGGATTTCGGCGGTATCTCTACTCTTATGCTGGAGGAGCTTAAGGCGGCTCTTGCCGAGAGAGGCATCTCTCTCAGCTATACTCAGGCGGCGGCAGACTTTATTGCCGACAGATCCTATTCTGTAAAATTCGGCGCAAGAAATATGCGCAGATATATTCAGACAGAGGTGGAGGACAGACTTGCCGAGATCATCATATCCTCTTACGACAGTAAGATAACCGGTGCATCGGTGGACTGTGACGGTAAGTCCCTCATTATAACCACTATATGATATCTCACTGTAGAACAGCTTACTAAATAATAGCGGAAGAGAAGTGCTGATGGAAAACAAGCAGTGGTTTAATAAAAGCCTGAATGAAATATACGGGGAGCTTCAGTCCTCCCCCGGGGGGCTGACACAGAAGGCGGCACGGCGGCGTGTCCGCCGCGGTGACGGCCTGCTCACCCAGAAAAAGGAGAGCATACTTTCTCTTTGTCTTGGAGTTATTTCTGACTTTTCCCCCGTTCTTCTGATACTCTTCACCGTTCTGGCGGTGATAATGGAGGCTGGAGAGGGCGCGGGAACAGTCATCGGGATAACGATGTTTTACATAATCGCATCCGCCCTTCTCAGCATACGGTCTCAGGCGATCATTGAAGGGATGTGCGGTCAGCGTGTACCGAGAGTCCAGGTGCAGAGAGACGGCAAGGTGTTCTATATCCCCTCCTCTGACGTAGTGCGGGGAGACGTGATACTTCTCTCAGAGGGTGACGTTGTTCCTGCGGACTGCCGCCTTATCTCTTCAAACGATCTTTTCGTTCACGAAGGGGGAGTTACCGGCAACGCTTTCTCGGTGCCTAAGTTTGCGGTAACCGATGAGAATTATTCTCCGAGAAAGCCTGAGGATATGTCCAATATGCTTTTCGCTCTTTCAAAGATCACCCACGGCAACGCAAGAGCGATAGCGGTGGATACCGGCCGGGACAGCTACGTGGTCCGCACCAGAGGAGAGAACAAGCTCCCGGTATCGGGAAAGCTGAAGATCCTCAGCGTCCTCTCGGAGTATGCGAGGATATCTGCACTGGTGATCCCCTGTGCGGCATTTATACTTATCCTTATAGATATATTGGTTCCGCCTCATACATCGGTATATGCCGCATTTATGTGGGCATTTTCCCTGGCGGCGGCATCCTGCAGTCAGCTCTTTAACCTTTTGGGTCGGGGTGCGGCGGCAGGTGCTATCAGAGCGGCGGCCAAGGACAGCCGCGGAGGTGCGGTAGTCACCGATCTCGGCGCTCTTGAAAAGCTCAGAACCACCGATACCGTGATATTCTCGGTAGAGACCTCGGTTCTGACAGAGGAGAGCCGTGTGGTCTCCCTTTATCATAACAATTCTGAGCACGACCCCTATTTCCCTGACGGGGAAGGGGGCCGTGAGATGCTGGGCCGTGCGGCGGCCATTATCAATTCTCTTGAAAACAAGCTGGCGGTATCCGGCGAGGGCGGCAGAGCTCCTATGCTGCGGGCGGTCATTGACTGCGCGCTGGCTCAGGGTGCGGACTCATCCCTTTATCCCGTGCTTGACAGCAGGCTTAAGAGCGGTGACTCCCGCTTCAATACCGCACTCTTTGCGGCAGAGGGAGAGTTTATTGCCGCATCGCTTTCAGAGGCGGCAGAGGTGCTGCCTTACTGCAGCGAGTGTATCATAGCAGGCAAGAGAAGTCCTATGTC
>JAFQUL010000193.1 GCA_017408535.1 Clostridia bacterium | reverse complement strand
TGGGATCCTATCTACGGCGGTCTCTATCATTTCGTTGATTCCTTTAAGGGCGGCGAGCCGCTTCCCGGTGAAAACGATCCGGTGGATGAGCCTATCTACAAGCAGCTTATGTCCGGCTGGAGCGACAAGCTCTGGTGGGTACACAGTGAGGCTCTGTATTCCACCCTTCTCTTCGGTGAGCGTACAGGAGACAAGGAGCTTCTTGACTGGTATGAGAGACTGGTTGACTACACCTTTACAGTTCATCCCAATCCCGACCGTGAGATAAGAGAATGGGTACAGATACTCAGCCGTGACAACACCCCTGTAACAAAGGTCACCGCTCTCCCGGTAAAGGATCCCTTCCATATCACAAGAAATCTTATGTACATACTCAGATTCCTTTATACACTTGAAAAGTAAGGGAGAATATCATGTCGGTCGAAAAGGTAAGAGAATATCTCAAGGCATACGGCCTTGAGACAAAAATCAGAGAATTTGACGTTTCAAGCGCCACGGTAGAGCTTGCGGCCGCCGCTCTCGGATGTGACGGCTGCCGCATCGCAAAATCCATATCCTTCTCGGTAGGCGGTGCTCCTATTCTCGTGGTTACTGCAGGTGACAGAAAGATAGACAATCAGAAGTACAAGGCCTGCTTTGGCGAAAAGGCTAAGATGCTGTCAAGAGAAGAGACAGCAGAGCTTATCGGACACGCGGCAGGCGGCGTTTGTCCCTTTGCGGTAAAGGAAGGCGTCAGAATCTTCCTTGACGAGTCACTTAAAAGATTCGGGACGGTTTTCCCTGCCTGCGGCAGCAGCAACAGCGCTATCGAGCTTACTATTGAAGAGCTGGAGAGGGCATCGGGATATGAAAAATGGGTAGACGTTTGTAAGGAAATGTGACTGCTTGTAAGAGAGGCTCCCTCCGGGAGGGAGCTGTCAGCGAAGCTGACCTAAGGGAGAGAGCGTCACAATAAAGCAAAGAAAATCGAAAAGTTACGCTGACTCCTTCCACCACTTCGTGGTCCCCCTCCCTCACGGAGGGAGGCACATAGAGCTCGCCTGCAAGTACGTACTTACTCACCGTCAAACGCGGCGGTGCAATAGAAAAGAGCCGATACGGAAATAAATCCATATCGGCTTTTCTGTTTTTCTTTAGCACCCGAAGCATAAGACATGCAATTTTTGTTTTTATTCCGTTTCATACGGCCAGTCGATTATTCCGCCGAATTCGTATACTGCACTGTAGCCCAGTGCGACCAGCGAATCTGAGGCTATCTTACTGCGGCGGCCGCTGCGGCAGTAGACGAGTATCATCCTGTCTTTATCCGGGATGACAGTCTGTGCTTTTTCCGGTATATCTCGGTAGGGCAAAAGCACAGCCCCCGGGATATGACCTCCGTTATATTCATCTGCCTCTCTTACGTCAAGTATCACGGCGTCCGGATTTTCCGTCATCAGCTTTTTTGCCTCCTCTGCCGATATCTCCAGATAACCGATTTTGGTATCCGTTTCTGCTTTGCTGTCTGCCGTCACGTTATCGGTATCCTGTCCCTGTCCGATCTCGGTACATGAGAAAAGCGACACAAACAGAATAAGGCATAAAAGATAAATTATTACTCTTTTCATTTCCTGTTTTTACTTCCTTACAGCTATGTTTCACTTTGCCATATTGTGAAGTGAGTCTCCCTCAAGGCGGTAAACAGTCCAGTCACTGAGCTGCTCTGCCCCAAGTGAAAGATAAAACTCAATACTGGGGGTATTCCAGTCAAGGCAGGACCAGTCAAGTCTGCCGCATCCGCGTTCAACTGCGGTTTTGGCAAGATGACGCAGAAGTGCTTTGCCGTATCCCTTTCCTCTGTATTCCGGCTTTACGTACAGATCCTCAAGGTATATCCCCGCTCTGCCGAGAAACGTGGAAAAATTGTGGAAGTACAGAGCAAAGCCTACCTTTACCCCGCCCTCCTCTCCGAAGACGACCTCCGCTTTTTTCTCGTCAAATATCCATTTTTCAAGAAGCTCCGGTGTTGCGACCACCAGATCAAGCATTTTTTCATATTCTGCAAGCTCACGTATAAAGCCCAGTATGTCCGACACTTCATCCCGTCTTGCCGCTCTGATAGAAAAGTTTTCCATTGTTGTTCCCTGCCTTTCTCAGATATATTATATCATAAACCTTACCGTATGTCACCTGTTAAGCACCCATATTCCAAAATTAAGATATCCTGCGAATATTACCCATACAATATAAGGTATCTGCAGATATGCCGCTACTGGAGAGATACGTCTGTACAGGAGCACTGTGCGGACAATAAGATAAAGAAGGCAGATCAGCCACAGAAAAGCAAACAAATATTTGCCGAAATTAAAAAAGATAATGCTCCAGGCAAAATTAAAGGCAAGACTTGCGGCGTAGTAGGAAAGTGCTCTGTCAGCGGCGGTGGGGTCTGTATCCTTTTTCTGCCACACCACCGCCGAGCTGATGCCCATTAGCAGATAGAGGACAGTCCATACTATAGGAAAGAGGATAGACGGCGGCGACAGAGGAGGGGTAACTACCCGCTGATAGACGTCCATATTGCCCCGAGTCAGCAGAGCTGAAAGGATTCCTACCGCAAGAGGTATTGCTATTGCTATTACGTAAGTCAAAACCGTGTTCTTCTTTTTCTCCGGCATAGATCTTCTCCTTTTTTCATAGAGATATCACAGATAAATATATTCAAAAGAAGAAAATATAATGACAAAAAACTCGGTAGAAACCGCGATATACTTAGCAGATAGCTACGCAAATATGTTAAAGCAAACAAAATGCCGACCATCTTTAATAGTGGTCGGCATTTTGCGTCTTTATTTAATCTTTTGGGTTTATAGTATAGAACCCGCAGCATCAATAATCTATATTCTCCAGGGCAATTTTCATAAGCTTCATCTTCATTGGAAGACTGCGTTCAACCTTTGCGTAAGAGGAGGCGAATGCTCTCAGCTCAAGCTCAATGGGGGATCTCATTACCTGTCCCGCGGGAACATCGAGAATTCCACCGTATATCCAAGCCGCATCCATAGTTATATTGGTTACTATCTTATCAAGTATTCTTCTTGACTGCGGGTCACTGAGATAACGTCCTTTAAGAACTCTGTCATAGTAAATGGGATGCAGGCTTCTGTAGGACTCGTAAGCCATTGCCTCAAGAACAGCTCCACTCATCTCAGGGTTTTTAACTGTAGAGGGGATCATAAATACCGAATATTGGTCATGAGCAAAGGTATAGTAATCCTTCTGCTTTTCGTCATATTTCGGGGTGGGAAGAATACCGTAGTCATCCTGCATGTTTCTGTATGCGGGAGTTTCAGCATAAAGAAGCTCAACGGGAGCAAAAAGCGCTTTACCGTTTGAAAACATATCTTCAAAAACAGCTCCATCGTCCTTAAAGCCGCCCATATGATAAGAGCCGGTATTCTCGTAGAGAAGTGAATATATCATATCGTAAGCGTTTGATATCATCTCTTTATCACGGGTATTGAGCTCAAACCACCCATCATCGTCTTTTGAGAGCATATGCATATCAAAACTGCTCCAGAAAATATCCACGTGACAGAAGTTGTCCATAACTATACCGAAATCGTCTTCCACGTCCCTTATGTCGTTACCGTTGTTATAGGTATATATACCGCTGACAGTTTCGGTAAGATAATCCATCGTCCAACGGCCTTCCTCTACAACATCGTAAAGATTTTCCAACTGATGCTCGTCTGCGGTGGTCTTGTTATAATATATTACATACATCATACGGGTAAGAGAAAGCGCAGGAGCACCGGTGATACAGTAGAGACGGTCATCTACCTCTGCCTCTTCTATCCAGTACTGCGCCCACCAAGGATTGGTGGGATCAAGATAGGTATCGATACCGTTTTCATAAAGATTATACACATTGCCTCTGGTTATCATTTTTGTACCGTAATGAACAGAGGCGGTAACTATATCGTATGTCTGCTCTCCGGATCCTACCATTTTGTCTATAGTATCCTGTATGCCGCCGGCCGAGGACCCTCTTTCCTCTCTTATGTTTACACCGAGAAGCTCTTGTACGAAAAGGTTTCTGTCATATATTGCATCGTTTACCGGATCGTTGGTATACTCCTCGACCCAGATCTCGTTCTCACCTACGTGGTGTGTCTCTTCTCTGGCAAGAATATTAACCGTCTCACCCTTATAGTCAAGAGCGGCAAGCGCCTCGCTTATAGGACCGATATCCTGTCGAATACCTGTTTCGTCGCCCGAGGACGGATTGTCCTTTGTAACTGCGCCGGATCCCCCGCTCTCAGAAGCACAACCAATACAACCTGCCAGTATTGCCGCAAACAAAAGTAAGGAAAGAAAACGTTTCATAACAACCTCCATTCCGCACCCCTATGGCTGCGTATGCTGTTAATTAAATTCAAATGCGTTTGTATACGCGAATACAAATGTGGAATAACCCCATTTAAATTTGAATTTTATAGCGAGATAATCAGATTTTAAACATTGTAACATCATTCCACCCGAAATGTCAATAGGAAATATAATTTTTATATATTTTTTGGGGGATTTGAAAAAGGGGTTGTGAAAAAACAGTATTTCCTTTTACTTGTGAGTTAATCGATAGCACAAACCTTGGCTCCCTCTGACGAGGGAGCTGTCACCGTAAGGTGACTGAGGGAGAGAAAAACCTTTAATTTAATGCTTTTTTACTCTCTCCCTCCGTCTTTTTGCTTTGCAAAAATCCACCTCCCTCGTCAGAG
>JAFQUL010000192.1 GCA_017408535.1 Clostridia bacterium | reverse complement strand
CGGTTACAGCGATACTCCCATTAAGGTTGACACCGTTGAATACGAGTCTGTTATCGTTTATCCTGCGGCCCCCAAGCGGGTAGGTCATACCTTTGTTGGTTGGGATAGTGATATTTCAAACGTTCCCTCAAAGAACGTTACGATTACTGCTCTTTGGGAAGTAAATGAGTACACAATTAGCTACTACGATGCGCTTTCAGGAGAGGCAATTCTCGTTAAGACCGAGAAGGTGCCCTACGGTGAGGCAATTCCCGATTTCCCGTACGTACACGCCGGTTATACTCTCCTTTACTGGACTTTGAAGGATTCAACCGATCCTTATATATTCCCGGAGACTATGCCCGCAGAGAATATCGACCTTTATGCAGTGCTTGAACTCAATTACTATAATGTAACCTTTATCAATCTCGGAGAGAAGCTTGCCGAGAAGAACGGCTTTATCTACGGTGATTCTGTTTACGAGGTTATGGGTGAGATCGGTGTTGAATCAAGAACCGGATATACATTTATGGGTTGGTTTGACGGAGATGGCCGCAAGTACACTGAGGGCTATACCGTTCCCGATAATGAGGTTGTATTTACAGCCAAGTGGGAAGCAAATAAACACGAAGTAAATATTGTATTTACCAAGGACAACTGCGAGGAGTATGCCGATATTCAGCTTATTCCTTATGATACTCCTATTCTCAGTAAACTTCCTGTCCTCACCGGATATACCGGTATAGACGGAATATATCATGAGTTCATTGGCTGGGATTATTTTGATGATCACGGTGGAACTGAGGTCCCCGAGACTATGCCTGACTGTAACATAAACATTTATGCTGTTTACGCTATAACCGGATGGGTATCAGCTGAGGTTAACGGCGTCAGCGGTATGCAGTACATAGTAAGGGATGAGGTCCAGAAGACCGGATGGACTGAGATAGACGGTAACTGGTACTATCTTGATCCCGTAACGGGACTCCGTGCAGTCGGTCTGAACCGTGTTTCTTATCCCGATGAGCCTATAAACGGAGTGACCTATGCCCCCGATCCTGATGATCTCGCAAGCGCAGAAAAATACGGATATACCGATGCTGAGACTGCCCGCTTCATCTTTGATGAAAATGGAGTATTCCGTGGTGATATTAACGGTCTCTACGGTGATAACTGGGCTGTTAACGGACATCTTCCCTGGCATGTAGGACTTGTTCAGATCGGCGAGGATTATTACTATTACTTCCGTGGCAATACTACTGCAAAGAGTGAGAATGTATACGTGGTCAGAAATACGACCAAGCTTGATGTAACAGTTGGCGGTGTTTATACCTTTGATGAAAACGGAAAGCTTGCGAAATATGACGGTATAACCGATATCGGAAATACCAGATACTATTATGAGAACTACAGGCTTATGCTTGGTAAAGGTCTCATAAAGGTAGAAGACGATTACTATTATGTTCGTTCCAGCGGAGCTCTCGTTGTTTCTACTACCGGATACTGGGTATCTAAGACAAACAACTTTGACGTTGCAGCCGGATACTATGATTTCGATGCAGAGGGTAAGCTTATCAGTACAGTTAAAGAAAAGCAGAACGGCATATACTCTGAGATCGACGGTATCTTCTATTACGAGGACGGTGTAAGGACCGCAAAGGGACTTATAAGAGTCAGCGGAACGAACAGCAGCTACGACGGAGAGATCATTTACGTTCGTGCAAACGGCCAGCTCGTAGTAGGAAAGTATTGGGTTACCAATACCGGCGGACTTATGGAACGCGGATTCTACTATTTCGATGAAAACGGTATTCTCGTAGAAGAGAAGAACGGTATTATTGACGGATACTATTATGTAGACGGCAAGATAGCCTACGGCGCAGGTCTGATCCTGATAGACGGTGACTACTACTACGTCCGTTCAAACGGCAGGGTAGCAGTGGGCGACTATTGGATAACCAATGTTAACGATACCGGTGTTATCGTCGGAAAGTATAACTTTGCAGATGACGGAAAGATGACCACCGATCCTTTGTTCATAGCAGAGAATGCAACAACAGGCGTATATGACGGATTCTATTATGAAAACGGTAAGATCGCCTATGCAAAGGGACTTGTGGAATATGACGGCGGATATATCTACGTAAGATCAAGCGGACGGATCGCTACAGGTAAATACTGGGCGACCAACCATAACGGTCTTCTTCCTGCCGGACTATATGATTTCGGCGAGGACGGATTCCTCAGCTTCTGATCAAAGTTATTGGCAATATCAACAAAAGCGGGACACATTTCTGGGAGAAAATGTGTCCCGCTTTTTTTTGCATTTTGTTGACATTGCATTCGAACTATGATATAATATCTTAGAGTATAGATATGTTATTTGTGGATAGTATTTTTATTTATCCCCAAGACCTTGAGGAATGTATATGAACAACAAAAACGAAGAAGTAGAAGTAAATTTATTTCATATATTCAGTCTTCTCTGGCATAAGGTGTGGATCATCGTTTTGTCAATGATACTGGTAGGTGCAATACTGTTTTCTTATGCACTGTTTCTTATAACTCCGCTTTATAAGGCATCTGCACAGATGTATGTTAACAACAGTAATATTTCAATCGGGGGCACCAGTGTTTCGATCAGTTCCTCCGAGCTTACAGCAGCAAAGAGCCTGCTTGAGGTGTATGTGATCATTCTTAAGACCAGACTTACTCTTGAACGTGTTATTGATGAACTTGATCTTAAATATACTTATGAAGAGCTTAATGAAATGGTTTCCGCTAATTCGGTAAACGGTACCGAGATATTTGAAATCTCTGTATCCAGTACCGATCCCGCAGAGGCTGAGCGGATCGTTAATAAGATCGTTGAAATTTTGCCTGACCGTATATCCGACGTAGTTGACGGTAGTTCTGTCCGTCTTGTTGACCATGCGGTTCTCCCCACAGAGAAGGACAGTCCCAACTGTACTTATTACGCTATAATCGGTTTGCTTATCGGTGCGGTTCTCAGTTGCGTTGTTATAGTTTTGATCGACGTCCTTGACAACACCGTGCGCGGTGAGGAATATCTTAGCCAGAGGTATAATATTCCTGTTCTCGCCGTTGTTCCCGATGTATATGAAACCCAAAAGCATTCCTACGGTAAGTATTATACTTCCTATGGGGATAGTACATCTGCAAGGGAGTAGTGCCGTCTGATGAGTATAATTAATAATCGTAAAAAAAACACGGGAGTACACGACAGTGTAACTCTCAGAGGAAATAAGCGTTCCTTTGCGGTTGCAGAGGCACATAAGCGTCTTCGTACCAACGTGCTTTTCAGTTTCAGCAATGAGAGCGGTTGCAGAGTTATCGGCGTTACCAGTTCAATGATGCACGAAGGAAAGTCAACCACTTCCATAAACCTCGCATATGATATGCTTCAGGCAGGGAAAAAAGTGCTTCTCATAGATGCTGATATGCGTCTTTCCAATTTCGAAAATACTCTTGAACTGTCAAGATCCCCCGGACTCAGTAATTTCCTTGTTGGTGATAACAGTGGCGAGGGACTCATACAGCACTCTGCTGCGATGGGAAATCTTTCTGTTATTACCTGTGGAGACATCCCACCCAACCCTACGGAGCTTCTTTCATCCAAAAGGATGAAGGCACTTATAGACACTCTTAAGAGTGAGTTCAGTTATATTATAATTGACTGTCCTCCCATTTCTGCGGTTTCAGATGCACTTATCATATCACGTCTTACCGACGGTATGATAATGGTAGTTCGACAGGAATATGCCGACAAGCAGCTTCTTGATGATTCTGTTAATCAGCTCAAACTTAACGGAGCTAACATAATCGGTTTCGTTGTTACCTGTGCGACTCAGGAACATAAGTACTACGGTAGTAAATATAAGAGATACGGATACTATAAATACGGTTACCACAATTCGAAAGAGAGCGGTAAATAAGTATGCATGAGCCCGTTAAAGGTGATAAAAATCTTGTTATCGATTTTCACTCACATATTCTTCCCGGCATCGACGATGGGAGCAAGAGCGTTGAGGAAAGCATTCAGATGCTTACTGCATCCCGTGAACAGGGTGTCGATTGCGTTGTTCTGACTCCGCATTTCTACGCTGGCAGATGGAATCCCGAGGATTTTTTTGAAAGCCGTAATTCTGCCTTTGAGGTGCTCAGCAACGCCTCTGTCGGTCTTGGTATCAAGCTAGTGGTAGGGGCTGAGGTCGAATATTTTGAGGGTATAACCGCAATGGAAGAACTTCGTGAAATGAGAATTTCCGGAAGCAGTGCCGTTATGATCGAAATGCCGTTTCGTCCCTGGAGCCGGCGTGTTATAAGAGATATTACCGAAATAGCCGGGCGCAGAAACTATAGTGTAATACTTGCCCATATTGAGAGATATATTGACTATCAGGATGATAGCGTAATTGAAGAGTTGATAAATGCAGGCGTCATAATGCAGGCAAACGCCAACTCCTTTTCCGGTTTCTTTAAGTCTCAGAAATGTATAAAGCTTCTCAAGAGTGGACTTGTTCATATTATCGGCTCTGATTGTCACAATATGACGGTCAGACCTCCAAATCTTCGCTCTGCACTTAATATGATTGAGAAAAAGTGCGGCGGTGCGGTACTTCAAAATGTGATTTGTACTGGCAATTTAATTCTTTTCGGGGAATAAAATATTAATGAAAAAAGTTTATATCATACTTCTGATCGTCTGCGTATTGTGTGTCGGTGTGTGTGCCGGACTGTTTATCTACTACGATAATATGGTAAGCAGTGATGAAACACCTTATGACGATGATTATGAGTCACTTAAGGTATATGATACTACTGTTCCCGCAGACACAGCACCGCAGGAAACGACAGCAGCTGATACCTCGGATACAGCACTTGAAACACAGCCTGTCCCGAGTGAACCCTTAATGGATTTTGGTCCGGTAAAGCAGGTAAATCCTGATGTTTGTGCATGGCTTGAGATCCCTGGACTGCTAGTGGATTACCCTGTACTCCAGAGTCCTACAGATGACAGTAAGTATCTTGATACCGCTCTTGACGGGTCATATTACATAGGCGGGTCTCTTTTTACCGAACACAGGTATAACAGTAAAGACTTTAATGACCCGGTAACAATAATATACGGTCACACCATGAAGTCCGGTGCTATATTTGGTCAGCTTGAATCTACATATACCGATCAAGCGTCCTTTGAGGCACACAGGGATATAAAGCTTTATCTCGAGGGAGAGATAAGGCATTATAGAATATTTGCATCTCTTCCTTTTGACAAACGGCATATAATGTATACGTATGATTTTAACGACCCTTATGTACATAAGCTGTTTTTCAAGGAAGTAAGGGAGAGTCGCGAGCTTGTGGCTATCTATGATGAGAGTATAGTTCCTACCGTTGATGACAGAGTATTGATACTTTCAACCTGTCTTGCAGGTGACAGTAACAAGCGTTATTTAGTTTTGGCTATTAATCAGGATGATCTTGCCGATAACGGCGGATTGTCTTGATAAAATATATAGCAAATCTTAAAGAAAGGAGACAAAAAAGAATGAAACTTATTCGTGCTTTTGCGGCAATGTTCCTCGCAGTATCTCTTCTCGTCCTTTCTGTAAGTGCTGTAGCTTTCTATCCCAGCATTGAGCGTATGGATGGACCTCAGCTTGTTGTCACTAATAAGGATGGAAAGTCAGTTGTTGGCGCTATCAAGGATAAGGATGGTAATGTTCTCAGAGATGTACTTCTTGGCGATATTATCATTACTCCCCTTGCAGCTGCTTATGAAGATAAAACACTTGATGCAGATATAAAGAAGACATTGCTCGATGCAGAAAAAGAACTTGAGGAAAAGACCTGGACCGAGATCTATGCAAACTTTGAGCAGCTTTGGAAGACCGTTACCGGCGGAGCTCCTCTTACCAATGCAAAGGTATCCGACATTTATGATGTTCGTGTTATCAACGGTGAGATCGCAGAGCTTCTTGCTAAGGACGGTGTTACCATTACTATCAGTTATACCATTCAGGGCATCACCAAGGATACCAATGCGGTTATCCTTCACAAGATTGATGGAAAGTGGCATAACGAGGAGTTCGATATCAATGATGACGGTGTTATCACCATTGCTCATGATACTCTTTCTCCCTTCGCATTCATCAAGGATACCGAGGAGCTTCCTGCAGTTCCAGAGACTCCCGAGACTCCTGAGACTCCCGAGACTCCTGAGACTCCCGAGACTCCCGAGACTCCCGATGAGCCCAGCACTCCCGAGGTGCCCGACTCTCCTCAGACCGGTGTTGCCGGTTACTCTGTAGCTGCACTTGCAGGTATAGTTGTATTCTCCGCACTTGCTGTTGTTTTCGCTAAGAAGACCAGAGCAACTGTTGCATAAGAGCGTAAAAAACATGAAAAAAAGAACCTATATTAGAGTTATAATATTCGTTCTTTGTTTTGCAGTAATTTTTGCGTCACTGATTATAGGCATCGGACTTGTTGAGAAAATAATCAACAAGTCCGATGGCTTTAATACGGATGACGATTACGCTTATTTCGGTGATGAGATAAGTTTTGAAGGAAAAAAATATATTCCTAAAAAGTATATTGAGACATATCTCGTTCTCGGAATTGATAACAAAGAACATTCCGGAAGCGCACAGTCTGATTTTATTGCACTTCTTGTGATCGATAAGGCAACAGAAGCTGTTGATATACTGCAGATTAACAGGGACACGATGACAGAGATCCGGAAGCTTTCAAATGACGGAAAAGTAACAGACAGCTTTGTTGGGCAGCTTGCCTTGGCATACGCTTACGGTGCCGGCGGTAAGAATGCTTGCCGTAACAGTGTGGCTGCCGTTGAAAATCTTCTTTACGGTATTAATGTTGACCATTACATTTCACTTACAATGAGCGCAGTTTCTGAGATCAACGATAGTGTTGGCGGTGTTACAGTCTCCTTGCTTGATGATTTTACTCACGTAAATGAAAGCTGGGCTAAAGGCACCACGGTTACTCTTAAGGGTGATGAAGCGCTTACGTACATACGGGAGAGAGGCGCTCTTGAAGACAGCAGTAATATAAGCAGAATGGAAAGACAGCGCCAATACATGAGCGCACTCTTTGACAAATACGGTAAGGCAGATACAGATGCTTCTGTTGACTTGGTATCTGTAATAAGTGAGCATTTGATCTCGGACTGTACTGTTGATCAGCTGTCAAAGCTGGTGGAACGGCTTGAAAGCTACAGTAATAACGGTATATATTCAATTGAGGGGACGGTTGAGAATAATGTCCATCAGAATGTTGAATTTTACCCTGATGAAATTGCTATGAAGAGAAAAGTGATAGAACTGTTTTATTCGCCGGTAGAGTCTGACAGTAATGCATAATTGAACTGATAAAAGGAGGCAGGGATGCCTTCTTTTGTTATTGCGGATTCCGACGTTATTGACAAATATTTGAAAAACAATTATAATAAATACT
>JAFQUL010000191.1 GCA_017408535.1 Clostridia bacterium | reverse complement strand
TTTTAAGTCGATTTTGTTTTACCTCGCTCTTGTGGCGGTGATCGTTGTTGCGATGTATATCGTGCTGGGTCAGATGCCGAAGGAAGAGCTTGTATACAGCCAGATCGAGGAATATTTTGAAAAAGAACAGGTAAAGTCCTTCGAGATTGACAACAAGAACTATATTACCCTTGTCCTCAGACCCGAAACAGAGGGAGGAACAGAAAGAATAGTAAGCTACAGGCTACGTAACTTCGAGCTTTTCTGGATGGATCTTGCTGACGTTATCCGTCAGCAGCGCAGTGAGGGTATTATTGAAAAATACGATCTTGTAGAGCCTCAGGACACTCCATGGTGGATCGCATTCCTTCCGTATATCATCATTCTTGTGGTAGTCATCGGCCTGTTCATATTCACTATGCGTCAGGCAACCGGCGGCGGTCCCGGCAAGATGAATTCCTTTGGACACGCAAAGGTAAAGCTTGGCTCAAACGAGAAGAAAAAGGTATATTTCAAGGATGTTGCGGGTGCAGACGAGGAGAAGGAGGAGCTTAAGGAGATCGTTGATTTCCTCAAGGATCCTACCAAATACACCAAGCTTGGCGCACGTATTCCTCACGGCGTTCTGCTTGTAGGCCCTCCCGGTACCGGTAAGACCCTCCTTGCAAAGGCTGTTGCAGGAGAGGCAGACGTTCCTTTCTATTCCATTTCAGGTTCTGACTTTGTAGAGATGTACGTAGGTGTGGGTGCGTCCCGTGTGCGTGATCTTTTTGAGAACGCAAAGAAGAATCCCGCAAGTATCATCTTTATAGATGAGATAGACGCTGTAGGCCGTCACCGCGGTGCCGGTCTCGGCGGCGGACATGACGAGAGAGAGCAGACTCTCAACCAGCTTCTCGGTGAGATGGACGGCGTTGGTTCAAATGACGGTATAATCGTTATGGCGGCTACTAACCGCCCCGATATCCTTGACCCGGCACTTCTCCGTCCCGGCCGTTTTGACCGTGAGATCACAGTTAATTATCCCGATCTCAGAGGCCGTGAGGACATACTGAAGGTACACTCCAGAGGTAAACCCTTTGAGGCAGACGTGGATATTTCAAAGATCGCTCAGACAACTGTCGGATTTACCGGTGCAGATCTTGCCAACCTTCTTAACGAGGCGGCTCTGCTTGCTGCAAGAAAGAACAAATCTCTCATCGGTATGGACGATATCGAGGCAGCTATGCTGAAGGTTGTGGTAGGTACTCCCAAGAAATCTGCTAAGATCAAGGAAGCCGAGAAACGCAAGACTGCTTATCACGAGGCAGGTCATGCGATCCTCGCTTACTGTATGCCCACTCAGGATCCTGTCAGACTTATTTCAATTATCCCCAGCGGCCGTGCGCTTGGCTATACCCTTACTCCTCCCGTAGAGGATAAATACAGTGTATACAGAGACGGTCTCAAGGAAGAGATATCAATGCTCCTTGCGGGCAGAGCGGCTGAGAGCATCATCTTCGGTGATGTTTCCGGCGGTGCATCCAACGATATTCAGCGTGCCACCAATATTGCACGCAATATGGTAACTCAGCTTGGTATGAGTGAAAAGCTCGGTCCCATCCTTTACGGCTCTGAACACAACGAGGTATTCCTCGGCCGTGATTTCAGCAGCAGCCGTAACTATTCCGAGGAGACTGCGGCTATTATCGACGAGGAGATCAAGACTATCGTTGAAAATGCTTATAAGGTCGCAAAGGACGTACTGAACGAGCATATCGACAAGCTTCATTTCATTGCAGAGTTCCTTCTCAAGTATGAGACTATGGACGACGCTCAGTTCCTTGCGGCTATGGAGGGTGATCCTTCCTTCGAGGACCTTGAGAATATGGCCAAGGAGCGCCGTGAGAAGAGCGCAAAGGAAAATGAAGAGAAAGCTAAACGTGACGAGGAGGAGCGCATCAAGCGTGAGACTGAGGAGCGTGAGGCTGAGGAAGCGGCTGACCTTGAGCGCCGCCGTAACAATATCGGCGAGGTTCTGGGGGATGACGATTCTTCCTTTGACGGTGATACCGGCGAAGATAAAAAGGACTGAGGGTCCCAATAACCACAAAAACAGTTTAGAAAGGTCGGGACTGAATATTCAGTCCCGACCTGCGTTTTCAGCCCCGTGTGACTGATTTCGAATATAATTATCAGAAAAGCGGCGAATGATATGAATAATTCTTTTGACAGATACAAAACAAGAACCTGGGCAGAGGTGGATATAAATGCTCTTGTCAATAACTATACGCTGGCGAGACGGCATCTCAGTGAGGGTACTGAACTTCTCGCGGTGGTAAAGGCTGATGCATACGGACACGGACTTGAAAATACCGTCCGCTTAATGAATAAAAAAGCCGTGATAGACGGTTTTGCCGTAGCTACACCAGATGAGGCACTGGCTCTGAGAGCCACCGGAGTAGAGCAGAGCATACTTATCCTCGGCTATACCTCACCTATCTGTTACCATAAGCTGATAGAGGCCGACGGAATACTTCCTACAGTCTTTTCCTATGAAAGTGCCGAGATGCTTTCAGAGGCGGCTGAGACACTTGGACGCGATAAGGTCAGCTGCTATCTGGCTCTTGACAGCGGAATGCGCAGAATTGGCTTTTCCGCAGATCCTGCGGGCCTGGAGGAAGCGGTGAGAGCCGCAGAGCTTGGGCATATATCGGTAGAAGGTATTTTCAGCCATTTTGCCAAGGCAGACGAAAAAAACAGAGATACCACACACCGCCAGGAGGATGTTTTCTACAGCTTTAAGGCAGAGCTTGAGAGACGGATCGGAAGAGAGATAAAGGCAAGCCTGTACAATAGTGCGGCGATCTCAGAGCCTACTCCGAGAGGCAGTCTCAACGTTGCCCGCCTGGGGATCATGCTCTATGGACTTAAAGCATCTGACGAGATAGATCGTGAAGGATATATACCTACAATGACCCTTAAGACCCGCGTGGTAAGAGTACATACCGTGGGAAAGGGTGAGGGCATCGGCTATGGGCACACTCACGTTACCGACAGAGAAATGAAGGTGGCTACCCTCAGCGTAGGATATGCAGACGGATACAGACGTGACCTTTCAAATAAAGGAGAGGTAGTTATAAGAGGCAGAAAATGCCCCATTGTCGGAAGAGTATGCATGGACATGATGATGGTATGTGTTGACGGTGTGGATGACGTGGCAGTAGGTGACGAAGTAATTCTTTTCGGCCGTGAAGATGAGTGCGGCATAACCGCAGACAATATAGCTGACAGCATCGGCACTATCGGACACGAGATAGTATGCGGCATCACAAAAAGAGTGCCGAGAATTTATAAGCTTGACGGCGAGCTTGTAGCCGCTGACAGATAGTCCTGTGATATTGATTTTAGGAGACGATTATGAAAGACGGATTTATTAAAGTAGCTTCTGCCTGCCCCTCGGTGAAGGTGGCAGATACAGTATATAACACCGACAGCATAATAAGCGTGCTTAATAAGAGTGTCGACCTTGGCGTAAAGCTGACGGTATTCCCGGAGCTTTCCGTTACCGGTTGTACTGTAGGTGATCTGTTATATACAGAAACCCTTATCAGTGCTGCTGCTGCAGCGATAAACAGAATAAGAGCGGCTACCGAGTTTTCCGGCTCTGCCGCAGTTGTCGGTGCACCCGTGCAGGTCCTCGGGAAGCTCTATAACTGTGCAGTTGTGCTCTCCTGCGGTGAGATACTCGGTATAGTTCCAAAGAGTATTATGAACGGAGAAGAGGATGCAAGGTGGTTTGCAAACGGAGAGGAATCTCCCGAATTCACAGAAATTTGCGGCGTACCGGTACCCTTCGGTACTGATCTTGTATTCCGTCTGATCGAGCTCCCCGAGTTCTCCTTTGCGGCAGACGTAGGTGCAGACGGCAGAGATATCCCGTGGCTTTGTGAGGGCGGTGCGGTGATGATCGCAGGTCTCGGCGGCAGCTCATACCTTGCAGGCTCAGCAAAAAGGATCAGAGACGGGGTCAATGCCCTTACGTCACGTTATATCTCCGGATATATTTATTCAAGTCCCGGAGCGGGTGAATCAACTACAGACGGAAGCTACGCAGGCTATTCTGTTATTTCCGAGAGGGGAAGGGTACTCAGCGAGAGCCGACCTTTTTCAGGTAATGAACTGACTGTGACGGAAATTGACGTTAAGACTCTTACAGAGCTTCGTCGCCGTGACAGGTCATTCAGACAGACAGAGGGATATGTAAGAGACGTACCTTTTGACCTTCCTCTTGATAATACCGTTCTGACAAGAAAATACAGCAGCTCTCCCTTTATACCGGATGATAGAGAGGAAAGGGAAGAACGCTTTGCTGAGATAATCGCCATATCCGCAAACGGTCTTAAAAAGCGACTCAGCCACGTGTGTGCAAAGGGCGCGGTGGTAGCTGTTTCCGGCGGACTTGATTCTACCCTTGCTCTGCTTGTTACAGTGAGAGCGGCAGACCTTCTCGGCCTTGACAGAAAGAATATTACCGCTGTTTCAATGCCAGGCTTCGGTACCACCGCACGTACCAAGAGCAATGCGGAAAAGCTCTGCGATGCCCTGGGTGTCAGCTACAGAGAGATACCTATAGGTGATGCGGTAAGGGTACATTTCAGAGATATCGGACACAGCGAGGACGTTCATGACGTCACCTACGAAAACTCTCAGGCAAGAGAGCGCACGCAGATCGTTATGGATATTGCAAATAAAGAAGGGGCAATCCTTGTGGGAACCGGGGACCTTTCAGAGCTGGCTCTGGGATGGGCTACATACAACGGCGACCATATGTCAATGTACGGCGTTAACGGCGGTATCCCAAAGACTCTTATGCGCCATATCGTAGCCTTCTGCGCTGATAAGGGTGGGGGAGATCTTGGAGACATACTGAGAGATATTCTTGACACACCCGTTTCTCCCGAGCTGCTTCCCGCAAATAACGGTGAGATATCTCAGTGTACTGAGAATATCGTAGGACCTTACCGACTGCACGATTTCTTTATATATCATTTCCTCAGATTCGGTACTGCACCGAAAAAGCTTTTCAGAATAGCTTTGCACACCTTTGAGGGTGAATACCCGGCGGAAGAAATATTTAAGTGGCAGAAGAACTTTTTCAGAAGATTTTTTGCACAGCAGTTTAAACGCTCCTGCCTGCCGGACGGACCAATGATTGGCAGTATATGCCTCTCTCCCCGCGGCGCTCTTAAAATGCCGAGTGATGCTGTGTCAAGCGTATGGATGAAAGAGCTTGAGGAGATAGAAAAGACTCTTTGAGATAAATAAAAAAGCGGCTGTCTCATAAGAATGAGACAGCCGTGATTTTTTATTGTCTTTGCAGAATTAGTTGAGCTCTGCGAAGTACTTGATGGTACGAACCATCTGGCTGGTGTAGGAGTTCTCGTTGTCGTACCAAGAAACAACCTGTACCTGATAGGTGTCGTCATCGATCTTAGCAACCATGGTCTGGGTAGCATCGAAGAGAGAACCGTAGGTGATACCGATGATATCGGAGGAAACGAGCTCTTCCTCGGTGTAACCGAAGGATGCGGAAGAAGCAGCCTTCATAGCAGCGTTGATGCCTTCCTTAGTTACGTTAGCGCCCTTAACAACTGCAACGAGAATAGTGGTAGAACCGGTGCAGGTGGGAACACGCTGAGCGGAACCGATGAGCTTACCGTTGAGCTCGGGAAT
>JAFQUL010000190.1 GCA_017408535.1 Clostridia bacterium | reverse complement strand
TATCTTACCTTCCTTTGGTCATACACCGTAAAGGATATGCAGGTTACGGAGATTTGAATCTGTAATTCGATCATTTACTGAATATGCATGTCCCTCTGCTTCGTCACCGCTATAAATTGTAATGCCGTCAGCTTTAAGTACATTGGCAACGGAGCAGCAGATATCCTCAATAAGGGCTTTCTTTTTGATACCTTCCTTTTCACCGTTACCGCTTGAGATCAGATATTCAAGAGATGACGAAAGATCACTTAAACGAGGAAGCTCCTTCAGTGCTCTGAAGGTCCACTTGTAGTATGGAATATATTTTTTATTCAGGAGGAAGATCACTCTCAGTGTGCTGCCCACAAACTCGGTAACGCACAGGTGAGCCGCGGCGGTATCCTTTCTCAAAAGACATCTCGGATAATTATACTGGCCTGACTGACCCATTACGAGAAGATTTCCCGCCAACTTCTTGAGCCTGACGTTTTCCGGAAGATAGCTGAGCTTTTCACGCACTGAGGTAAAGTACCCGGACGGATCACTGAATATCCGTCCGTTGGTGGCCTCCGCCAGAGACTGCTCGGGAAGGAAAAACCAGTCACTGTCAGTCAGGTTTCCCTCACTGTCTCCTGTTTTCGCTGTGAGAAAATCGCTTGTCCGTATAACACCGTGCCGCTGTCCGCCGACAGGGCTGACAGAGCTTCGCCTGTAGCCCATAAATTCCTTAGGTAAAGCGGAATAAGCTCTCTCAAGAGCAAAGGCACATCTGCTGTCGACAATATCCTCATCGGGAATAAACAGGCAAAAGCCCGGCTCAAAATCGTGATCGGCTGACAGCTCATCATCATAGCCGAAGCACTCTGAGCCGCTTCCGCAAAGGCCTGCGGCTATATACTTTTCTATCTCAGGAAATTTTTCTCTAAGCATCGGTGCACCGCACTCAAAGTAAAATCTTTCTGCCAGCTCAAGCCCCTTCATATATCCTCCTTGCCCTACCGCAAAGCTCCTCTCCGTAAAGGAAAAGACCGTAATAGGTAAACACCGACGCACATTTTTCACACACGAAAGCATAATATCCGTCACGCACAGTATAGTTATCCAGCAGCTCCTTAGCAGTATTCAGATACCCGGATATCTCCTCCTCGGCATCAACAAGTCCCCTCTCCGTCTCAGCGGCGGTAGCCATATTAAGATAAGTGATCGCCGCCTCAAGCGGACCTGTAGCCGTGTGCTTTACCACCTCAAGAGCAGAGAGATAAAGCTCCTTTGCCTCTGCGAATCTGCCGAGGTCTACAAGAGCAAGTGCCATATTGTTATAGAGACCGCCGAGTCTGCCGTCACTCTGCACAAGAGAGCTCTCATATATCTTCTTTGCTTTTTCAAAAAGGGGGATAGCTTCTGCCGCCATTCCGAAAGCCTTATAGACAGTAGCAGTATTAAGATAGGTGGTAGCCGCACCTACCTGCTCCTCTCTGAGAGTACCGAGGGTCAGTTCAAGCGCCGACTCTGCCGCGGCAAGAGCCTGCTCCCTTTTGCCCGTCTTGCGGTAAAGTCCCATCAGCTCGTTAAGTATCGGGATCTGGGAAAAGACATCTGCTTCTCCCACAGCAGTCTCAAGCTGAGAAAGCAAATAGTCCTCTGCCGAGTCATAATCGTTTACCCTAAAGTATGAGTCAAGCTTGCTAAGTATATCCGCTATCTTACGTTCAGCACTCTCCATCACTTTCTCTCCTTGTTTTGCTTTATGAAAACAGTATACCACATAACAAAAGAAATGTCTATCTTCATACGGTGACTTTCTTGACAGTTTTTCTACACTAATATGCAATAATTACTTGCTTTTGAAGGCAAAGAGTTCTATAATGTATACAAGAATATTAACGGCGGATCTTTTATCCGCAGATATCAATCTACAGCTTTACGGAGGTTTTTACTGTTATGAAATTACACGTTCTCGAAACAGAAAAGGAGCTCGGCCAGGTCGCGGCGGATATTATCGCCAAGGGACTTATCGAGGCTATCGAGGAAAAGGGAGAGGCAAACTATCTTGTTTCTACCGGTTCTTCCCAGTTTTCCACATTTGAGGCTCTTCTTGCAAATAAAGATATTGACTGGACCAAGGTGACCATGTACCACCTTGACGAGTACGTTGCTCTTCCCGAGAGCCACATCGCTTCCTTCCGCAAGTATCTCAAGGAGCGCTTTACAAGCAAGGTGCCCCTTAAGAGAGCGGTATTCGTAAACGGCGAAGGCGACATTGAGGAGAATCTCAGAATGCTTGAGGAGGAGCTTGCTGCTCACCCCATTGACGTTGGTGCTATCGGCATAGGTGAAAACGGTCACATCGCATTCAACGATCCCCCCGCTCTTTTTGAGAAGGAGGGTGCTTACCACGTAGTTAATCTTAACGATACCTGCAAAAAGCAGCAGGTAGGCGAGGGCTGGTTTGCTACTGTTGACGATGTTCCGAAGCAGGCTATCTCAATGACCTGCGGTCAGATAATGAAGTGTAAGCTCATCGTTTGCGCTGTACCCGGTGAGAGAAAGGCTGATGCTATATATAATACTCTCCGCATCGATACTCCCGATCCTATGGTTCCCGCTACTCTTCTTAAGCTCCATCCCGCAACTCATGTTGTAGTGGATGCCGGCTCAGCTTCAAAGTGCGACGAAGCACTTATAAAGAAATTCAGCTGATCAGATAATGAAAGTTCTTATAAAGAATGCCACGGTCGTTCTCCCCGACGGCTATATAGAAAACGGCTTTGTTTGTGCCGAGGACGGTATTATTACAGAGGTCGGTGACAGAGAGCCTTCCGGAGTGTTTGACCGGGTAATAGACGGTGAGGGCGGATATATTTGCCCGGGATTTGTTGACATACACGTTCACGGCGGTGTCGGACACGAGTTTATAGATTCAACAGAGGCCGCCTACGACGAGATCCTCCGTGCACACCATAGAGGGGGAACGACCACTATTCTTCCCACCTTCAGCAGTGCATCTCTTGAGACTTATCTTAACGCTGTAAAAGTATACGGAGAATATAAGGCAAAGGAAAAGGATAAGGACGGGATTCCGCATCTTGCCGGAATACATATGGAGGGTCCTTACTTTGCACTTTCCCAGGCGGGGGCACAGACACCGGATATTATCCATTCCCCAGCGCCGGAGGAGTACAACGCTATTCTTGACTCCACCCCCTACATACTGCGTTGGTCGGTTGCCCCGGAGCTTGACGGCGCTCTTGAGCTTGGCGACAGGCTGAGAGAATTGGGGATCAGCGTAAGCATCGGTCATTCTGATGCTTCCTCAGATCAAGTAGCCGCCGCAAGAGATCACGGCTACGACAGCGTAACTCATCTTTATTCAAGCTGTTCTATAGTACACCGCAACGGTCCTTTCCGCGAGGGCGGTATAGTTGAAGCGGCATTTCTTGACGACAGCCTTAAGGTAGAGATCATTGCTGACGGAGCACACCTGCCCCGTGAGCTGCTGAAGCTGATCTATAAAATAAAGGGATCTGACAATATCGCTCTCGTTACAGACTGTATCCGTTACGGTGGCAAAAGCTATGCGGAGGGAGAGACGGTATACGATCCCATTCAGAAGCACCATCTCACCATTGAGAGAAACGTAGCGGTAATGCCTGACAGAAAGTGCTTTGCAGGAAGCCTCGCAACCACCTCTCACCTGGTACGCACCATGGTGAATATTGCCGAGGTCGATCTATGTGAAGCGGTAAAGATGGCATCGCTCATACCTGCAAGGATAGTAGGGCTTGACTCATCGATCGGCAGTATAGAGGTAGGCAAGTGCGCAGATCTCGTTATCCTTGACAGACAGCTTTCGGTCAGGAAGGTAATTCTTGACGGCACGGTATCTGTAGAAAACTAAACACATAACTCATACGAGGTAAATAAAAATGATCAAGACTATCAAACCCGGCATAATGTCTGCCTTTCTCACTCCCTTTAACGATGACGGAAGCATCAGAGAAAAGGCTATAGGCGAGCTTGTTGATTTTCAGATAGAAAGAGGCATCGGCGGCTTTTACGTAAACGGCAGTACCGGCGAAGGCATGGTAATGAGCGAGGAGGAGAGAATGCAGGTAGCCGAGGCTGTAGTCAAGGCCACCGCAGGACGTACTCAGGTAATTATTCACGTCGGTACCACCTCCACCGACTCCGCTGTCCGTATGGCAAAGCACGCCGAGAAGATAGGTGCAGACGGTATCTCCGCCATTCCTCCCTTCTACTATAATCACCACATGTCCTTCATTACCGACTATTTCCGTGATATCGCAGCGGCGACAGAGCTCCCCTTCCTTATTTACCACAGCTCTGTCAACACCACTCTCAGCTACGGCGATATTATGAAGCTTTATGAGGTTCCCAATATAGTCGGCATAAAGTATACCATGGACAATCTTGAGCTTCTCCAGAAATTTAAGGAAAACCGCCCCGACAAGCTGGTATTTATGGGACACGATGCTATGATGATCCCCGCCGTCACCCTCAAGGCTGACGGAGATATAGGGGCATTCCCCAACGTTATGCCGGAAGGATTCAGACGTGCCTGGGATAACTTTAACTCCGGTAACTTCGGCGAGGCTATCGAAGAGCAGAAACAGATGAACCGCTATATAGCCATTATGAAAAAATATATGCTCTCTGCCGTTCAAGCACCTATAAAGGCCGTTATGCGTGAGTACGGTGTTGACTCCGGTATTATGCTCCGCCGTCCCGCAAAACCTCTTGACGAGGAGCAGGCAGCTCAGCTTATACGTGAGCTGAGATCTGAAGGCTATTTCGATATATATAAATAATCGGAGAAATAAAAATGGATAAAAATATACTGAAGCTTTCTATAGGCTTCTATGAGAACGAGCTTTGCCGTAACATTCTTCCCTTCTGGCTTGACCGCTGTGAGGACAAGGTAAACGGCGGATACTTCAACTGCTTTACCAATGACGGCAGCCGTCTCGTGTCTACCGACAAATATACCTGGAGCGAGGGACGCTTCCTTTGGACCTTCTCAAAGATGGCTCAGATGCCGAGGCCCTTTACAGATGCTGAGAGAAAGGAATTCCTGCGTCTGGCAAAAAGCGGCAGAGATTTCCTTGTAAAGCACTGCTTCATCCGTGACGGTCGCCCCCTGAGATGCGTATTTTTAATGGATGAGACCGGTACACCCAAAACGGTAGAGGGCTTTGAAAAAGAAGGCTACGATATGAGTATCTATGCCGACGGCTTTATTCACGACGGTCTGTCACAGTACTCTATTGCCGCAGATGACAGAGAGTCCTACGAAATAGCAAAAGAGCTGTATCTCTCAATAATGCACCGCTTTGAGACCTACGATTACCGTACTCTCCCCTACCCCATCTCTCCCGAATACGTAATGCACGGCTTCTATATGATGCGTATCAACTACTCATATAATATCTATCTTGCATCTCAGAAGTTTGATCCCGCATTTACCGATTTTGCCAAAGGTAAGCTGAAGGAGTCGGTAGATAATCTCCTTAATCTCTTTACAGACGATGAGGGGATTCTCCGCGAGGTCATATACAAGGGCGGCGGAAGAGTACCCGGTATTTTCGGCAATCACTCCAATCCCGGTCACGTATGTGAGGAGATGTGGTTCATTCAGCACGCGGCAGACATTCTCGGCGATCCTTCTTATACCGAAAAATGCGTCAAGTGCTTAAAGAGGGCACTTGAGCTGGGCTGGGATCCTATCTACGGCGGTCTCTATCATTTCGTTGATTCCTTTAAGGGCGGCGAGCCGCTTCCCGGTGAAAACGATCCGGTGGACGAGCCTATCTACAAGCAGCTTATGTCCGGCTGGAGCGACAAGCTCTGGTGGGTACACAGCGAGGCTCTGTATTCCACCCTTCTCTTCGGCGAGCGTACAGGAGACAAGGAGCTTCTTGACTGGTACGAGAGACTGGTTGACTACACCTTTACAGTTCATCCCAATCCCGACCGTGAGATAAGAGAATGGGTACAGATACTCAGCCGTGACAACACCCCTGTAACAAAGG
>JAFQUL010000189.1 GCA_017408535.1 Clostridia bacterium | reverse complement strand
TTACTCTCTCCCTCCGTCTTTTTGCTTTGCAAAAATCCACCTCCCTCGTCAGAGGGAGGCAAGGTCTTCATATTCCCAAAAAAACTCGACAAATCATTTATATACATATCTGATCAGATAACAAAAACTAAAAATGCGGAAGAAGCCTAAAATTTTTTTACTTCTTCCGCACTCTTTTTTATTTATTTAGTTTATTTTATGCGTGTTTAAAGGCATTGAATTTTTTTACAGCACCTTTTTTTAGTCTTTATAATTACTTGTTCTGGAAAATAGTGCCCTCTTTTACCTTTTCGATAACCTCGATAACTGCGAGAGCCTCGGAAAGAGCGATGGGGTACTTAACGCCGTGGCGGATAGTGTCGTAGAGAGCATCCCAGATGCGTGCGGTACCGTCACCCTCGCCGAAGGGTACCTTCTCCTCTATCCAGGTAAGAGTCTCGTTGTTGCCAAAACCTGTTCCTGCACCGGGAGTCTCGGGATCTGCAACTACCGGAGCAAGCTCTACCTTGGGATCAAGATACTTAAGAGAGAACTCGCTGCCCTCAGAAACGAGAGCGCCGCGAGAGCCGTAGATACGGTACTCGGGGGTGGGGAGAGCCGCGCCGCCGGAGATCTCCATATCAACGATACGGTTATTTACACCGGTGAACACGATCTTGATGTGGTCCTCGCAGTCACCTGCAGCCGCAACGTGGCGGATAGCGGAGTACATATTGGTGTATGCGCCGCCGCAGAAGCGAAGAGAGTGGTCAATAATGTGGGGTCCCCAGTTAAGCAGCTGACCGCCGCCAAACTCGGAAATAGTCTGCCAGTCGCAACGGCGCTGATAGCTGTTACGGCTGAGCTTGATCTCAAATACCTCGCCGAGAATACCGGAGTCGATTATCTCTATGGCCTTGCAGAAGCCCTTCTCAAAGCGGCGGTTGTGACGGATGTAAAGGTGAGGACCTGCGGGCTGAGAGCCGAGAGCGATAAGCTCACGTGACTCCTCGGGGTGCATACAGAAGGGCTTCTCAAGCATAACGTCCTTACCTGCAAGAAGAGCCATCTTAGCGTGCTTGTAGTGGTCGCAGGAGCGGGTAGCTATGCTGACAAGCTCAACGTTATCATCCTTCAGCATCTCCTCGTAGGAGATGTAGGGCTTACTGCCGAATGCCTCAACGAAGGGCTTGGTGCGCTCCTCTATAATGTCGCAAACTGCGTAAAACTGAAACTTGTCCTGTCTTGTTTCAAGCTCCTTCTTGTGCATACCGTGACCTGCGCGGCCAAGTCCCACAAGACCAATGCGAATCGGTTTTTCCATTTTTCTTCTCCCTTATATTATAATATAATGTTTAGTAATCAATATCACCTTAGATAATAGCACCTTTATTCTATCTTGTCAAGTTAATAGAAAAATAAAAGCAGTTCTATTCCTCGTCACAGCGTCTTACCGGTCGGGTAATAAAGCGGTCAGCACCTATCGCCCTGAGAGCGTCATAGCCTGCCTGTGCTCCTTCTTCTGTTTCGTAGAGAGCAAACACCGAAGGGCCGCTGCCGCTGAGAAGTACTCTGAGTGCACCGCTTTCTTCAAGTGCACGGCGTACCTTGTCAGCACCCTCGTGTATCGGGAAGATGACCTCACCAAAGGAATTATAAAGTGTTGGGGCAAGAGCGTGAACGTCCTTTTCAAGTGCCGACGTCATACGGGAAAGATCAGCGTGTCTGACCTCCTCCTCACAGACGGAAAGCACCTCATCCAGCCGTGAAAATGCCACGGGAGTGGATACTCCCTCGCCCATTCGTCCGATAACGATAAAGCAGTCGGGCATAGGAGTGACAGGGGTCAGCCTTTCTCCTATTCCTGCGGTGCGTGCAGTCCCTTTGTAAAGGCAGAAGGGTACGTCAGCACCGAGCTTTTCGGCAACTGTGAAAAGTTCTGTTTTATCAATATCAAATATCTGCCCCAGAGCACTGAGCACAGCGGCACAGTCTGTACTGCCGCCTGCCATACCTGCCGCTACCGGGATATTCTTGTCTATCGAGATCTCTATGCTGTGTCCCGTGATACCGAACGCCTCTCTGAAGCTCTCGGCGGCTCTGTAGGCAAGATTGCGGCGGTCGGTGGGAAGGGAGGTGTCACTGCAGGAAAGGAGTATCTCATCCTCTCCCTCGCTTACCGAGACGGTGACGGTATCGTAAAGAGACACCGTCTGCATCACACCGTCAATATTGTGGTACCCGTCCGCCCTCTTTGAGATAACGTCAAGAAAGAGATTTATCTTTGCATAACCGCGGAGGGTAATACTTTTGTTTTTCATATTTATGGCCATACCTTTCCTAACCGGAAGCTTGTGCGTTTTTTGGGACAAGTCACAAGCTTCAAAAGGTGCTGTCTCATTGAGACGGACTCACTTGTCCTCTACCACCGTGTGTGCGCCGATGCTTTCCTTTCTTGCCTCGGCACCGCGTGCGATCATCAGCGCACTTTCCGCCATACTGTATACCTCAAACTGATCGTGGTATTCAAGTGATGTCTCTGCGATGCGGTCTCTCAGCTCTGTGAGTATCCTTACCGCCTCGCTTAGCTCTGAGGGTCGGCGGATAGGGCCTACCAGCTCTGTCATGGTACTGCGTATCTTTTCCCGCAGGGCGATTATCTCGGTGGGAGAGAGGGGCTTGCCTCCGCTGTCCCTGCCGCAGGGAAGGGGGATATCGGTGGGTATCCTCTGCCGTCTCTTTTCACTTATATCACGGGCGGCACGGCGGCTGAACACCAGACACTCGAGCACAGAGTTACTGGCAAGCCGGTTTGCACCGTGTATGCCGGTGCAGGCGGCTTCACCGCAGGCGTAAAGACCGTCAATATTCGTCATACCGTTAAGATCGGTCTTGATACCGCCCATAAGATAGTGCTGTGCGGGACGGACGGGAATGCTCTCATAGGGTACCTTCACACCGAAGTGGCGGCACTCGTTATATATGGTAGGAAATCTCTTTGAGAAGAACTCCTCCGTCATAGAAGAAACGTCAAGGAAGACGTTCTCCTCACCTGAACGGGAAAGCTCAGCGAGAATTCCTCTCGTTACTATGTCACGGGGCGCTAAGTCACGGAGGGGGTGCACGCCTTCCATAAACGCTTTTCCCTCAGAGTTTTTAAGTATTCCTCCCTCGCCTCTTACCGCCTCGGAAATAAGGAAAAGTCTCTCACTCTTTGAGGGTGCGATAAGGGTGGTGGGATGAAACTGCACCATCTCCATATTTTCGATCACCGCACCTGCTCTTGCGGCAGATGCAATACCGTCGCCTACTGCGACTCTGGGGTTAGTGGTGTATTTGTAGAGGTAGCCGATACCTCCCGTACACATTATTACCGCAGGGGAGAGGATGACCTTCATATCTCCGTCAATGTCTGAGACCAGAGCACCGATGAGCTTTCCCGTCTCACCGTCTGTCAGTATATCGATGAGATAGGTGGTCATAAGCACCTCTGTGTTCTTGCGTTCAAGTGCGATCTGACCCAGACGCCGTGTGGTCTCGCGTCCGGTGGCGTCACCGCCGCAGTGGACTATACGTCTGAAGGAGTGGCCGCCCTCACGGGTTATCTGCAGCTCCCCCTCGGGGTTTGTGTCAAAGGGAACGTCAAGCTCCACCAGAGTCTTGATGTTTTCGGGTCCCTCCGCTACCAGCACCTCAACTGCCGTTCTGTCGCAGAGACCTGCACCCGCGCGGAGAGTATCCTCTATATGCGACTCAAAATTATCTTCGGGTGATATGACTGAGGCGATGCCTCCCTGAGCAAGATAGGAATTGCAATGCTCAATATCCATCTTGGTAATGACGGCACACTTAAGAGAGGGGTCTACGTTGATAGCCGCGTACAGCCCCGCAATACCGCTCCCCACCACCAGCACGTCATAGCTGAGACGGGGCAGAGAGCTTATATCCTTTCCGTAAAGATATCTTTTTTTCATTTATTTATTTTCCTCGGTTCTTATGCCAAAGTGAATTTAAGACTGATGTCAAGGGCGCGGACGGTATGAGTAAGGGCACCGATGCTGATGATGTCTACTCCCGTTTCCGCTACGGCACGGAGATCTCTGTCCCCCATATTTCCCGATGCTTCGGTAATGGCTCTGCCTGCGGTGAGCTTTACCGCCTCACGCATGGTATCGTTGTCCATATTGTCAAGCATTATTATATCCGCTCCTGCGGCGAGAGCCTCCTCAAGCTGAAGAAGATCCTCTACCTCAACCTCTATTTTAAGGGTGTGGGGAGCGTTCTTCCTTGCCGCCTCAACCGCGGCGGTAATACCGCCTGCCGCAACTATGTGGTTGTCCTTGATGAGAATGCCGTCAGCTAAGTTAAAGCGGTGATTTGTTCCGCCGCCTGCTCTGACCGCCATCTTCTCTATGACTCTCAGACCGGGGGTGGTCTTTCTGGTGTCTGCGATCTTTGCGCCGGTACCTTCAACCGCCTTTACCGCCTCGGAGGTGCGGGTGGCGATGCCGGACATTCTCTGCATAAGGTTAAGCCCCACCCGCTCACCGGTGAGCAGGCTTCTGGCGTTACCCTTGACCTCTGCTATGATGTCCCCCTTTTTTACCCGCTCGCCCTCAGAAAAGAAGGCGGTAAACTCAACCTCGGGGTCAATGATGCGGTAGACCTCTTTTGCTATATCTATACCTGAGAGGATGCCATCCTCCTTGGCTCTGTATTTGCCCTCTGCGGTCCTTTCTCTGGGAATAGTAGACAGGGTGGTAATGTCGCCTGTGCCGATATCCTCGCTGAGAGCGTCTTCTATCAGTTTCTTTATTTCGGGTGAATAGTTCACGTGTAGCACCTCCGAAAAAATTTGCAGTATCTGCAGGATTTTACGTTAGAAAACAGTATACCACATTTTCTGTCAGATTTCAATATTCGGGAGTAATAAAATAGAGCACTGATATCCGCCGGGCTCCTCTGCTGCTGTTTTGGGAACGTTTGCCCAAATATTATACCCGACAGAGAAAAATACCGTTATTTTTTTGTGTAATGTTAACATTATATGGGAATTGTTTATGTGCTATAATTAACTCGAAAATAAAGTAAGGCAGAAAGAATAATATTGTGGTTAGATTAAAAAGAGCAGATACTTCCTCTCCGGGAGGTCTCTCATGATATATTTACTTTGG
>JAFQUL010000188.1 GCA_017408535.1 Clostridia bacterium | reverse complement strand
TTATCTCCAAAATATTGAGCTTGCAGAGCTTATCTGCGACAGAATGGGGGCATCCCGTGATCTGATAACCTTCGTCTCCGACAGACCGGGACACGACAGAAGGTACGACATTGACTGCACCAGGCTCAAGAAGGACACCGGCTGGAGTCCGGAGACTGACTTCTCTGCGGGGATAGAAAAAACCATTGAATATTATAAGTAATGAAAAAAGGGGCTGTAAAAAAACTCAATGCCCTTAAACACGTATAAAATAAATAAAAAAAGAGTGCGGAAGAAGTAAAAAAATTCAAACTTCTTCCGCATTTTTAGTTTTTGTTATCTGATTATATATGTATATAAATGATTTGTCGAGTTTTTTGGGAATATGAAGACCTTGCCTCCCTCTGACGAGGGAGGTGGATTTTTGCAAAGCAAAAAGACGGAGGGAGAGAGTGAAAAAGCATTAAATTAAAGTTTTTTCTCTCCCTCAGTCACCTTACGGTGACAGCTCCCTCGTCAGAGGGAGCCAAGGTTTGTGCCATCAATTAACTCACAAGTAAAAGGAAAATCTGTTTTTTACAGCCCTCATTTTCATCGTCACACACTAAACGGACGGTTGATTTTGTGAATCTAAACCGTCCGTTTACTTTTTTATGTCACCGTGTAACGGCAGCGAAAAACAAAAGCCGAAAACACAACCAAGGGATTATTGTAAAAAAAGCGCCGATGTGTTATCATAATTACAGAGTAAAGAACGATATCGCTCCTACAAATCAAAAACGGAGAAAAACAAGATGAAGAAAAACAAGGAATTCAAGGATCTGATAACCGAGCTGAGAAAAGCAAGGGGCCTTACCCAGGATGAGCTTGCAAACAGACTGCGTATCACACCGCAAGCTGTATCAAAATGGGAAAGAGGTGCGGGACTGCCGGACGTTGGTATCTTCCCGGATCTGGCAAAGGTACTGGGGGTATCCATCGGAACTCTGTTCGGTGAAGGCACTGACAGTGAGAACACCGTCCGCGCCAGCCAGTTCGGTCTCCCTTTAGTGCATCACACGAAAAATATTGCTTGCTACTCCGACAAGGTACTGCTCTCGGCAAACGACCGAGAGGCGGTATTTGAGGATCAAAGCACGGTAAATTTCTCCTCCCGTACCGTAACCAACCGCGGCCCGGGAGAGATCCGCCTCGTTGAGATAGAAGCAGTTATAGAAAAGCACGGTACTTGGGGTTCTACCGACACCTCGCTTTCAAGAGACTATTCCGGCTTTACCGGTATATCTCTGGACGTGGCCTACCCCTCTTCTGTAAAGATCGTTCCGGAGGAAAACGGATTTACCGGTATTAAGGCCTCGGGAATTCCCGAATTTATCGGTAATATCGATAGCTATCTGTCAGATGACGTTCTGCATGTAAAGGTAGAATCCTCTTACGGACATAACGGCAAAAAGGATAATAATTATCTGACGGTTTTTATCCCCGAAAACTGCCGCGGCAATCACATAATAGTTTGCGGCTCGTCAAGTGTAGAGCTTGAGACTGACTATGATATCTCATTCCTCTCTATCAGCGGAAGCGGAACGATAAATGCGAAAAACGTTTACGGTAAATTTTGTGCAACCATCAGCGGGTCCGGAATAATTGACGTTGGTGATGTTTCCGGTGAAGGAGAGCTGTCTATCGCCGGCTCAGGTATTATCCGTGCAGGAGAGCTGAGCGAAAGATTTGAAATAAAAATTGCCGGCTCAGGTGATATAACGGCAAAGAAAGCCAAGGATGCATCTGCCGAGATAGCAGGATCGGGTGATATAAAAATAGAAGAAGTATCGGGTACCCTGTTCTCTCAGATCGCAGGCTCGGGAGAAATTCACTGCAAAAAGGGAGAAGTAGACAAGCTTTCATTAGCCATATACGGCAGCGGTGATTTCCACGGAAAGGAGCTTACTACAAAAGAAGCCGATATCGTGTCAGAGGGTTCCGGAAAAATCGAGCTTTATAGAATAATCGGGTATTCCACCGAACAGCTGTCAGAGGATTCTGAACTCAAGGTAAAAATAAGAGGTTAAATACACAAAAAAAAGAACAGAGAAGGTAAAAAACTCTCTGTTCTTTTTTGTTTGCAGATAAAATTTAACTATCACTTAAATTATATTCTTAAACTTTCCGACTTTTTGGTGATATTTTATTTAAGCTTTCTGGGAGTGTCAATAAGTCCCGCAAAATAATCAAGAGAAACATTATAATATTTTGCCAAAGCAATCATACGTTCAAACGGGATAGCTCTTTTTCCATTTTCATACTGAGCGTAATAGGACTGACTTGTACCTATAATTTTCGCAATATCCTCCTGACTTTTATCATTGTCTTCTCTGACATCCTTTAGTCTTTGATATACGCTCATTTTTTACCACCTTACACTTTTTTAGAATTATAACACAAATAAACTAAAAAGGGTTGACTTTAGTTCACTTTTGGACTATAATATGTTTAGTTCACTTTTTGACTAAAAGAAAGGGGTAAAAATGAAAGAAGCTCTTGAAAAATTATGGAATGAATACTTTATGGAAGAATGTTCTGTAATTAGTACGGACGAAGAAAAAATCCTCACAAAACAAGCTTTAGAACTCGGCGAAACCACAAACATTTTACTTAACAAGGAACAAAAAGAAGCAGTAGAAAAATATATTGATGCATTATGCCGTATTGATGCCCTCTTTATAAAAAAAGCATTCTTTATCGGGTGCGAATTTGCAGTTTCCTTTCTTCTAGAGGCAATAAATTGGGGAAAATAGAAGTTGAAATTGTATACTAAAAAGAACCTATGTGTAGCTACATAGGTTCTTTTTGCTTATACTTACTTAACCGAGTTCATCGTACCGATGAATATCGGTATATTGTTTTCACAGTCGATTATCATATAGAGGAAGGGGCGGTCAAGTACGACGTGCTTTTCGTCACCAATACTGTCGGCACCGGTAGTATTTACCTCCACCATCGTTACCGCACCGGCTTTAGTACCCTTCTCTGCCACAGAAATAAACGTCTTATGGATCACTCTGTTAATGAACAGATTGTCTCCGCCAGCCGTTCCGAGACCTGAGAAATCAGCCGCAAAGCCGTCAAATGCATCCTTTATTCCCATATCGGCGAGAATTCCCGACATATCACAGTCATACTCGGTCTCAAACTTGGGGATAGCACTGTATACCGCCACGTTTACTGCATCGCTGAGAGTATTCAGAAGTTTTTCTCCGCTCAGAGATGCAACATATTCAGACAGCGGCATATCCTCTCTCGGAAGCAGTGCCGCAAAGGCATATTTTTTGCCGGAATAGTATTTTATAAAGCCCTCGGCATCTCCGTCAAAGAGATATTTGTTCTCAGTACCGTACATAAAGTCAACCAGCTGTTTTTCGCCCTCTGCAGCATGGAAAATCCCTTCGCTGACGTCGGTTTTCTTATATACCTCATTCCACTCCGCTTCAAAAGCAAGAGCGTTTATAAGGTACATTACAGCGGCAGAGGGGATATTATCAAGAACGTTCTTTATCATCCCGTCGGTTTCACTCTCCACCCAGTTATTGATATCCTTAAGGGTTGAATTATCAAAGGGGGTCTTATAAAAATCTGCCCGGTAGCTATCTGCATTTTTCTGAAGGAAATCGCCGTTTACAGTAAAGCCGTCATCTCTGACCCAGATGGAGTTAGCTACGTTCAGCTTGTATTTTTCTCCCTCGGGAAGATTTTTCAGATATTCCGAAAGGAATCCGTTCAGCTCATCTCTCTTGACTCCTACCGTTTCCTCAAACTGTGCAAGGGTATTTCCCTCAGCACCGTTAAAGGTCATAGCCATAGCGGTAAGAACTGACAGCGGTGACAGGAGAGTATTCTTTCCGTCCTCTACGGTATTCTGCATCAGTCTGATAGCAAAATCCACCGTCTCAGCGGACTTATTATCAAAATCACCGTTATTTCCGGATGAGGGAGTGACGTCCTTCATCAGATCCTCAGATGACATTCCGCCGCATCCGACGGCAGACAGAACGGTGGATGAGATAATTAGCGTCAGCAGGACTCTTTTTAAGAAGTTTCTTTTCTTCATAACCATACTCCTTTTTTATTTTACCGAGTTCAGTGTTCCCATAAAAATCGGGATATTTGTCTCACAGTCGATTATCATATAGAGGAAGGGGCGATCGAGACAAACCTCTTTCGGTTCTATCATCTCGGGTGATGCGCCGTCAGCCATCTCTACTATGGTAGCCGCACCTGCCCGTGTACCCTGCTCAGCTACAGAAATATAGGTCTTGTGTATCACACGGCTGATAAATATATTGCCGCCGGTGGAGCTGCCAAGGCCGGAAAAATCCGCTTTGTAAGAGTCAAAGGCATCCTTTATTCCCATATTGCCAAGTATTCCCGCCATCTCACAGCCGTACTCTACCTCAAATTTAGGAATAGAGCTGTGAACGGTGGTATATTCAGCCTCGCCCAGTGTTTTAAGCAGTCTTTCCCCATCAAGAGAGGCGATATAATCGGAAAGAGACAGACCTTCCCTCGGAAGCAAAGCCGCAAAGGCATATTTACCGCCGGAGTAATACTTAACAAAGCCCTCGGCATCACCGTCAGAAAGATATTTCCCTTCAGCGCCGTTCATAAACTCTGCTTTCTGTATACTGCCGTCGGCTGAGTGAAAATCTCCCTTTTTCACCTGATGCTTTTGATACATATCCATCCATTCTGCCTCAAAGGCAAGGGCATTGACCAAATACATTATAGCATCTGACGGGATCCTGTCAAGGATATTCTTTATCATTCCGACGGTTTCTTCTTCAACCCAGTTATTTATGTCTCTGAGGGTCGTTTTATCAAACGGGGCCTTAAAGATATCCGCACCGTAGGTGTCTGCGTTCTTCTGCAGAAAATCCGCCTTTACGGTAAAACGGCTGTCATTTGTAAACCAAATGGAATTCGCCACGTTTATCTTATAATTATCTCCCCCAGGGAGATTTCTCAGATACTCAGAGAGAAAGCCGTTCAGCCCTTCTCTGTCAGTACCGAAGGTATTCTCCATTTCGCTGAGGGTATTTCCCTCCGCACCGTTTTGTGTCATGGCAAGAGCCGCAAGAACTGACAGAGGCGACAGAAGAGTATTCTTACCCTCCTCCTCTGCGGTCTGCATCAGCTTAACGGCAAAATCCACCGTTTCGGTTATCTTTTTATCTGCCGTTTGGGTAGTGCCGGCAGAAGGGGTTACATCCTTCATCAGATCCTCGGCCGACACTCCGGCAGGCGCGCAGGCAAAGACAGAGGAAAGAAGTCCTGACAGAAGTATTACCGATACCGCACTTTTGAAAAAACGAGTTATTTTCATACTATTATCCTTTCTTTACTATGCTATATCCCGGGGCTGATCCTTTGCCCACTCAATAACAGCAAGCATATCGTCTATCTGCTCTGCAGTAAGGTCAGCCTGGCCGCCGTTATATCTTGCATACCCTGCGGTAAGGTTTATCCCATAGTCTTTTCCGAACTCGGTGTCTACCGTATATTCGGGAAGGCATCTGCAGAGCTTATCTGCGTCATAATCAAGATTATGCAGTATCTCAGTTAAGGCAAGATGTGCCATAAAGGTCACCTTTCCGTCAGGGAAATAAACCGTTGTCATAGAGTTACCGCAATATCCAACAAAGGGGTCGTCAACATTCTGAGGAACTGCCGCAGCGCTGTGGGTATGTGAGCGCTCAAGCTCGGGGGCATTATCAAGCACCAGGGTATCGGCAAACAGTACGTAGTGGTCTCCACGCGTTGGTGTGAGATTGTCAGCGGCACCGTTTGCTATCGGAGGCGGCGGAATAAGCACTGAATATCTGACTGTTATCTCACTTCCTACCGGTATCATTGTCTCGGTGGGATCATTCTCAAGCTGTATTTTGTTTCCGTTTGACTTTGTCTCAAGAAAAACAGTATCACCGAAATTGACCTGGATATACATACCCTTAGACAGCTTTTCGCTGTCAAGGGAATCTGTTACCCGTCCCATAAAACAGCTGCCGCCGTCATACCAGCCGGTCACCTTAAGGGTAACTGACATCAGGTCAAGCATTTCCCCGCGGTTACCGTCATTTCCGTCATTTACCGCTCCGGTAGTCGGTATCGGATGTTCATTGTCTGAGTAGCCGTCAGACAGGCCGTCTGAGCTGTTCGTTCCGTCTGTACCGCCGTCTGAACGTATGACAGCCACGGCATATACCCCGATGACCGCTACCGCAAGCACAGCGGCGATGGCGGTAAGACTCTTTATAACTCTGCCGCTCTTTTTATTTTTTTGCTTTCTTGCTTCATCAGCTTCCGATATCAATTCATCGTCGATGCCGTCGAGAGCATCGATTATATCTTCTTCTCTCACTGTAAAAAGCCCTCCTTAATCAGATGTTCCCTGAGGCTGTTTCTCATACCGAAGAGAATTTTCTTTGCCTTGTTCTCGCCGATACCGCAGCGCTCTGCCGCCTCAGAAAGAGAATCAAGGAAATAATATCTCATAAGAAACAGTACGCGTCTGTCTCTCGGCTGGGTATACAGAAATCTGCTGATAGACTCGGCGAGCAGTTTTATTTCAACTGCCGCCTCGGGTCCCTCCGGTGCGGTAATACATTCACCCAGCTCGTCAAGAGAAAGCGCATATTCAGACTCTTTTCGCTTATCTCTGGTCTTATAGCGGTATCTGTCAATGGATATCCGTCGTGTGATCTTACCGAGATAACCCGAGAGTCTCGCAGGTCTTGCAGGCGGGATAGACTCCCAGGCGGCAAAATAACTGTCATTTACACATTCTCGGCTGTCTTCGGTGTCGGATAGCACGTTCATTGCTATTTTGAACAGATAGTTTTCATATTTGGCAGCAGTTTCCTCGATGGCTCTCTCATCACGGTCAAAATATAGCTCAATTATTTTTTCGTCCTGCATAGCCATCCCCCTTTCGTGTAAGTTTAAGGCGCCTTTACCTATATACTCGTCAAAATTTTACTTTCGTTCCCTTTTTTTCGAAAAAAACAAAGGCCGACAGAAAAAAAGCTGTCGGCCGAAGCAATCAGAGGTCGCAAATATACTCGGTTGGTACAAAGCCGCCATCCTTCTGCAGAATAAAATATATTTCTTCAAATCCCTCGGTGTACCTCGGAGACTCGAATTTTGATGATATTGCGGTGATAGCCGCATCCGGGACTCTTGCTTTTCCCTCCCGCTGTGCATTTCTTTCACGGCATTCGGTGATATTACCCCTGAAAAGAAAGCCGTAAACGGTATATCCTGCCGCCACGGCACGCGGGATATATCTTTCTCTGTCAGCGGCAGTGGGATTTGTATTATCAACAACAAATGACCGTCCGCCGGCAATGCACTCCTCAAGGAGATCGTTCTCCTTCCTGCGGGTATGGAGAGTATCAAGATTGATATGCAGGTGGCTGTCAGAGAAAAACCGCTGATAAAAGGTACTCTTGCCGCTTGCGGGAATACCCATAAATATAACGGCGGTCTTCTCTTTTTCCTTGACCTGACTTAA
>JAFQUL010000187.1 GCA_017408535.1 Clostridia bacterium | reverse complement strand
TCCTTACACTTGGATCATTTTCCGCTTGTTCGAGTAGTGGTAACGACTACTATTATACAGAAACTGATGATGGAATAATCCTTATTTACTATAAGGGTGATGACAGTGAGGTCATAATTCCGGCTCAGATTGACGATAAGCCTGTCACCGAGATAGGTCCCGACTGCTTTATGCGTAAAAACATGAAATCCGTGATCATACCTGAGGGTATCAAGGTGGTCCATTCTTACGCATTCAGAAACTGTTCCTCGCTTGAGAACGTTACCGTTTCGAAGACAGTAGAGCATATAGGTACTCATGCCTTTGACAATACTCCGTGGTATAACGGTCTTAATGAGAAGTTTGTAATTGTTGGTGCTGGTTCTCTTATCAAGTACAACGGAAGGTCTGAAACCATTGATATTCCGGAAAACGTAACTGACATTTCATGTACTTTCAGAAATGATGCTGTAAAGATAAACTCAATAACCATTCCCGACAGCGTCAAATATATTACCGGAAATGCTTTTGTCGGCACCGCTTGGCGCCGGTCTCTAAGGGATGAGTATGTTATTGTCGGTGACGGTATTCTTATTAAATATTCGGGTACCGGCGGTGATATTACTGTTCCCGAGGGCGTTAAGGCTATATCAGGTGCTTTCTATGATAGCAGCAAGGTTACATCCGTAAAGCTTCCTTCTTCCCTTGAAAGGATAGAGAGTTATTCTTTTGCATGTACCAGCGGGCAGTTGATTTCCAGTGAAGGCAGTGTAGAGCCGAGTAAGATCTCAATTCTTAAAAGCATTGAGATTCCGAACAGTGTTAACTATATCGGTACTAATGCATTTTACAACTGCAGTGCTCTTGAAACAATAGATCTTCCTGATTCTCTCTCGATTATCAGTCCTCTTTCCTTTGCTTTCTGTGATGCGCTCAGCTCCGTTTCTGTTCCTGACAGCGTAGCTTCTATTGCCTCACTTGCTTTCGGACAGAGTTATTCTCTTAAGGAGATAACTTTTGGTAGCGGTCTTAAGTTTCTAGGTGACGGCGTCTTCTTTGCGGGTGCTCTTGAAAACGTTGTTATTCCTGAGGGATGCAAGTATATTGCAAATAATGCCTTCATACAATGTGCATCACTTAAATCTGCCGAGATTCCTAAGAGCGTCGAAACGATAGCAGAAAACGCATTTATCGGTTGTTCTGCCGATCTCGTTATTATCGGCAAGTCCGGTTCTGCCGCTAAAAAGTTGGCGGATGCCAACAATTACGGCTTCAAGAAGAAATAAGAAGAGTTTTCATAAAAAAGACGGTGCTTTGCTTTGCACCGTCTTTTTTATGAAAATTATTTATTTTTTCTGTCAATGTATGCAGGCTCGGGACTTACGTCAAACACAGACTCTGCATTACTGCGTTCGTTACCCTTGTTAAAGAAGGTAACGTCCTTTGTGGTAACGACAAATCCATTCGGATCGATAAGCCAGAAGCGATATTTTCCGCTACGGAAATCAAGTCCGTGAGCTGCCCGAATGGGAAGGGAGATCATCTTTCTTTCTCCGGGTGCAAGGTCAACAGTTATATCTCTCCACCAGTAACAGGTGTTGGGAACGGATACTCTTATGGTACACTGATTAAGGTTTATGTCATTATACTGATTCCAAAGTTCAAAGATTACGTTGTCCTCACCGTTAAAATACTCAACCTCATCGGGGAACCAAACAGGGGAGAAAAGATTTCTGAGCACCCAGAAGTTGGGCTTGGGCAGAAGCTCCGGAGTCATAACACCCCAGTCGCAGTCCTCTGACAAAAGCGTCCAGCTGAAAGGATGTCCAAGGGAAGTGCTGGATCCGCCGGACATCCAGGGAAAGTATGCACCGCCGAGACAACTCTCCTCATGACGCATAAATCCCCACTCTCTCTTGAGTCTGTCGTAGAATACCTTTATCTGCGGAGTATCATCGGGATAATTCTTGTCTTCATCGTCAATGAGCGAGCAATGATTGGGGGAGAAGATTATATCCGGGAATGCACTGAAGGCACTGTATTCCGTCGAAAACCATGTGCCGGTCCATCCGCGTGCAAGAGCTTCTTCTTTTGTGTTTGTCTCCATGGTGGCTTCCCAGGAGATGGGATTTTCCACCTTGCCGTCCCGAAGGAAGTTTTTGATCGGAACAAAGGAGTAGTGAATATCTGCTACGTCACCTACACGGAGCTCAAGAATACCGTCTATCTTTGAAGCAGGACCGGGAGGCGGGAAAATGGTTGCTTTGTTAGGATCAAGACGTTTGACAAAACGGTCGTACATATTAAGATGCATCCAACCGTTTGCGGCAACAGCATCCGATTCCGGCATATTTTCGTTTCCTATAGACCAGAGCATGATTGAAGGGTGGTTTCTGTCACGGCAAACACCTGCGTACAGACGCATAAGTGCAGGACCTACCCATTCTGGATCGTGTATGTAGTGAGTACCCCAGTCTACAGGAAGCTCTTGAAGGAGATAAATTCCCATCTCATCACACAGGTCTGCCAGATATCTCGGTCCCATATAGTGTGTACGGATGCAGTTAACGTTAGCGAGCTTCATCAGTTCAAGGTTTCTCTTAAGCCAATCCTTAGGAGTATGGAGACCGTGCTGGGGATGAGCGGAAAGATGGTTGACACCGCGGAACTTGATGGGATTTCCGTTAAGATACGGACGGCAATCTTTGAAATCAAGACGGCGAAAGCCTGTCCTGAACTCATATTTTTCCTCACCAAGTCCGCCGACTCCTGCAGTTAACTCAACCCGGTAAAGATGAGGATGCTCATCGTTCCAGAGCATAGGCTTGTTTACCTTAACCGAAACGGGAAGTTCAAGCTTTTGACCCTGGTTGATCTCAAAGGGAAAAGCTTCTTCAGTCATATATACGCCTTTGGGGTCGTGGATCTTTACTGTGACGGTACCTTTTTGCTTTTTCTTTGATGCGTTATAAAGTCTTACGTTTCCTTCCAGTTTTCCGGACTTAAGCGATTCATCAAGTACAGAAGGAAGGTAGTAATCCTCAACGTGACATTTTTCTTTTGCAAATATATATACCGGCTGGGGCATTCCGCCGTATTCGGTAGAATGACGGGGCATATCCATTATTATATACGGATGGTAACGGTAAAGTCTTACAGCAATGGTTGCCGGCTTTCCTGCCTTGACAAGTGCGGTTATATTACGGCAAATGGGAGTAAGACCGCTTTGATGGTCGGCAACAAGAGCTCCGTTTACATATACGCGGCCTGCAGGATATATTGCGTCACAGTTAATGAAGATCTCCTTTTTTGCCCACTGTGCGGGAATGATAACAGTACGTCTTATAACTGCACCGTCATCGGGATCCATATACTTCATGCCGTTTCTGTCCCAGCCGTCGATAGACTCAGGAGCAAGCTCGGGATCTGACGAGAACAGCTTGCCAGGCTGTACTGCCTTTTCCCAGGCAGTATCGGCAGTTCTGGGATGTACCAGCTTTTCTTCAGTTCCGGAAAATGGCCATTTTTTTACTGACCATTCTCCGCTGAGATCAATTATGCTATCTTTAGGAAGACAGTGGGGAAATACCGGGGTAATAACGGTTTTCCATTTACCGTTACGGTGAACAGCCTCAAAGCTTTCTGTAGCAGACAGCTGTTCGTCGATAACGGCATCAGACAAAAGTATTTGTTCGTGTGTAAAATTCATAACAGTAATTGTAAAGAAACAACGGGGCTCCTTACGCTCCTTCGGTTTAGGTTTTTGTAAACAAATCTATTTATAAACAAACGTGTTTGCACTACTTCAGAGCAAACACGTTTGTTTTGTTAATGGTCACAATACCGATATTATTTTTTCTTGTCGATATATGCGGGTTCGGGACTTACGTCAAATGTTACTCCCGCTTCCACTCTTGTTCTGTTTCCGTTAAATACAGTAATATCTTTGGAGGTTGAAACGAAACCGTCAGGCTCTATCAGCCAAATGCGGAAGTTGACATCATGGCCGTTTTTAAGCGCTCTAAGATCACCATTGCTCCAGAAGGGAATAGTAAATACCTTCTTTTCGCCGGGAGCAAGGTCTATCTTGACATCGTTCCAGTCAAGTGTAGAGGTACGGGATGTTATACGAACAGTACACTCGTTAAGGTTACGGTCGTTATACTGATTCCAAAGTTCAAAGGTGATACCCTCGTCACCTTCGAACCATTCAATCTCATCCGGGAACCAAACAGGACAAAGAAGATTTCTAAGTACCCAGAAATTAGGCTTAGGCAGAAGCTCGGGAGTCATAACACCCCAGTCACAGTCCTCGGAAAGAATGGTCCAGCTGAAGGGATGCCCAAGGGAAATACTTGAGCCGCCGGACATCCATGGGAAGTATGTACCACCAAGACAGGATTCCTCATGCCTCATAAAACCCCATTCTCTCTTGAAACGGTCGTAAAACACCTTTATCTGAGGAGTATCCTTGGGATATTTCGTATACTCGTCATCAATAATAGAGCAGGTCTCCGGAGAGAAGATGGAGTCGGGATATGCGTTGAACAGACAGTACTCACTTGAGAACCAGGTTCCGTTCCAACCGCGTTCAAGAGCTTCTTCCTTGGTATTTATCTCCATTGTGGGTGTCCAGGATTTGGGATTTTCTACCTTTCCTTCACTAAGGAATTTCTTTATCGGTACGAAAGAGTAATGAATATCGGCAACGTCGCCTACACGGAGTTCAAGTATTCCCTCGATCTTGGATGCGGGACCGGGAGGCGGGAACATGGTAACACCATTGGGGTCGAGACGCTTGACAAAACGGTCGTACATATTGAGATGCATCCAACCGTTTTCGGCAACCTCGTCTGACTCCGGCATATTTTCGTTACCGATAGCCCAGATCATAATTGAGGGATGGTTTCTGTCGCGGCAAACACCTGCGTACAGTCGCATAAGAGCGGGACCGACCCACTCGGGATCGTGGATATAGTGAGTACCCCAGTCTATGGGGAGCTCCTGTACAAGGTAAAAGCCCATTTCATCACAAAGCTCAGCAAGATATCTGGGACCCATATAGTGGGTGCGGATGCAGTTGACGTTAGCAAGCTTCATCAACTCAAGGTTACGTCTCAGCCAGTCCTTAGGAGTATGGAGCCCGTGCTTCGGGTGATGAGAAAGATGGTTTACGCCGCGGAATTTTACGGGATTACCGTTGAGGTATGCACGGCAGTCCTTGAATTCAAAGCGGCGGAAGCCTGTCTTAAACGTATACTTATCCTCGCCGAGACCGCCGATACCCGCGGTAAGCTCAACCTGATAAAGATGGGGATGCTCATCGTTCCAAAGCTTAGGTTTGTTTACCTTAACCGAAACGGGAAGCTCAAGTTTTTGTCCCTGATTTATCTCAAATGGGAAGGCTTCTTCAGTCAAGTATACGCCGTTTGGATCAAGGATCTTTACGGTTACGGTACCCTTTTGCTTTTTCTTTGATGCGTTATAAAGTCTTACGTTACCTTCAAGTTTGCCGTTCTTAAGTGATTCGTCAAGTATCGACGGAAGATAGTAATCCTCAATGTGGCACTTTTCTTTTGCGAAAATGTATACAGGCTGAGCCATTCCGCCAAAATCTGTAGAGTGTCTCGGCATATCCATCATTATGTGGGGATGATTGCGGTAGAGTCTTACTGCAACGGTCACGGGCTTACCGGCTTTGACAAGAGCGGTAATATTACGACATATGGGGGTAAGGCCGCTTGCATGATCTGCAACGAGATGACCGTTGATGTAGATACGTCCGCCTGGATATATAGAATCACAGTCAACGAAAATTTCTTTATCTTTCCACTCATCGGGGACCATGACAGTACGTCTGATGACGGCACCGTCATCGGGGCTCAGGTGGAGCGTTTTGATTCTGTCCCAGTCAGGTATTGTCACAGGATCTACATTAGGATCAAGGGCAAACAGCTTACCGGGTTGAACTGCTTTTTCCCATGATGCGTCGGATGTTCTGGGAGAAGACAGCTTTTCCTCAGTGGATGCAAAGGGCCATTTTTTTACTGACCATTCTCCGCTGAGATCAATTATATTGTCCGCTGGGAGAGAGTGAGGAAATACCGGAGTAATAACTGTTTTCCACTCGCCGCTACGGTGTACTGCCTCAAAGCTGTCTGTAGCCGATAACTGCTGGTCGATAACGGCATTGGATAGAAGTATTTGTTCTTTTGTGATATTCATAACAGAAATTGTAAAGCGGTTATAAGCGGCTTTACTCTCCTTTGCTATTAGTCTCGGTAATATGCTTATGCATTTTGCGTTAGTCCGGAGTATAGTTTTCCGGAGCACCTATATTAGTCGGGTCTCTTTTCTTTTTCAATGTATGCAGGCTCGGCACTTACGTCAAATTTGAGTCCTGCTTCAATTCTTGTTCTGTTTCCGTTGAATATGATAATATCTTTGGCTGTTGAAACAAAACCGTCAGGCTCTATTATCCACAGACGGAAAACTATTTCATGTCCCTCTTTCAATCCTTTTATATCGTTCTTGTCCCAGAAGGGAATAGAGAACACCTTCTTTTCACCGGGAGCAAGCTCTATTTTAATATCAGCCCACTCAAGTGTAGCATCGCAAGGAGTTATGCGGATGGTGCATTCACCAAGGTCGCGGTCGTTATACTGATTCCAAAGCTCTATGGTAAGTGCATCTTCACCTTCAAACCACTCGATCTCGTCCGGGAACCAGACAGGACAAAGAAGGTTTCTCAGTACCCAGAAATTAGGCTTGGGCAGAAGCTCGGGAGTCATAACACCCCAGTCGCAGTCCTCAGAAAGAACGGTCCAGCTGAAGGGATGACCGTAAGAGATGCTTGAACCGCCGGACATCCAGGGGAAGAACGTTCCTCCAAGACAGGTTTCCTCGTGTCTCATGAAGCCCCACTCTCTCTTGAGACGGTCATAGAATACCTTTATCTGAGGAGTATCTCTGGGATACTTAATAGGTTCGTCATCAATAGCAGAACAGAGTCCGGGAGAGAATATTGCATCGGGATATGCATTGAACAGACAGTATTCACTTGAGAACCATGTACCGCTCCAACCACGCGCAAGAGCTTCTTCTCTGGTATTGATTTCCATCTTTTGGGGATTCCAGGACCTGGGATTTTCTACCTTTCCGTCCCTAAGGAATTTCTTTATCGGAACGAAGGAGTAGTGAGTATCGGCAACGTCACCGACACGCAACTCAAGAACACCTTCGAGTGTAGTTGCAGGACCGGGAGGCGGGAACATAGTAATACCTTTGGGATCGAGACGCTTAACAAAACGCTCGTACATAGCAAGGTGGAACCAACCGTCATCGGCAACATCATCGGTTTCAGGCATATTTTCATTACCGATAGCCCAGATCATAATCGAGGGGTGGTTTCTGTCGCGGCAAACACCTGCGTGCAGTCGCATAAGGGCGGGACCTACCCACTCGGGCTTGTGGATATATTGAGTACCCCAGTCTAAAGGCAGCTCCTGTACAAGGTAAAAGCCCATTTCATCACAAAGATCAGCCAGATATCTGGGACCCATATAATGTGTACGGATACAGTTGACGTTAGCAAATTTCATCAGCTCAAGATTGCGTCTCAGCCAATCCTTGGGAGTATGAAGTCCGTGCTGGGGGTGAGCGGAAAGATGGTTAACACCGCGGAACTTAACGGGTTTACCATTGAGGTATGCACGGCTGTCCTTGAACTCAAAACGGCGGAATCCGGTTCTGAAAGAGTACTTTTCTTCGGGAACACCGGGGGCGGAAACGATAAGCTCAACGCGATAAAGATGAGGATGCTCATCATTCCAGAGAAGAGGCTTGTTTACCTTTACACAAACAGGAATATCAAGTCTTTGTCCTGCAGCAACCTCGTATGAGAAGGATGCATCTGTGTTGAAGGAACCGTCGGGATTGTACATTCTTACAGAAACAGAACCCTTCTGTGCTTTCTTTGCGTTGTTACAGAACCTTATATGTCCCTCTATCTTACCTTTTTTAAGGGATTCGTCAAGGTGGGAGGGAAGATAGTAGTCCTCTACGTGACACTTTTCCTTCGCGAAAATATATACAGGCTGAGCCATTCCGCCGAAGTCTACAGAGTGTCTCGGCATATCCATCATTATGTAGGAATGATTGCGGTAGAGTCTTACAGCAACGGTAACAGCACTGCCGGCTTTAACAAGAGAAGTGATATTGCGGCATATGGGGGTAAGCCCACTTGCGTGGTCTGCAACGAGATGACCGTTGATGTAGATTCGTCCGCCGGGATATATAGAATCACAATCAATGAATATTTCTTTGTTTTTCCACTCCTCAGGGATCGTGACAGTACGTCTGATGACAGCGCCGTCTTCGGGATCAATGTGGTGAGTTTTTACTCTGTTCCAGTTAGGTATAGTTGCTGGGTCTACGTTAGGGTCAAGAGTAAACAGTCTGCCGGGCTGAACCGCTTTTTCCCATGATGAATCTGATAATCTGGGAGAAGCTAACTTTTCTTCGGTGGAAGTAAATGGCCATTTTTTTATTGACCATTCACCGGAAAGATCAATGATATTGTTTTCGGGAAGACTGTGGGGGATGACGGGGGTAATGTTAGTACGCCAATTACCGTCGCTGTGAACAGATTCAAAAGGCTCTGTAGCAGACAGCTGATCTTCAATTACAGCATCTGACAGAAGTACATGATCACGTATGAAACTCATAGCAAATTTTGTGAAGCACTCTTTGACGGAGTCTTCATTCTCCTTTGTCAATAATTTACTTTGCAAGAAAAGCCCGGAGGGCTTTATTCTTTGGGGTAATTGTATCATAAATAGTATTTTGAGTCAATAAAAAAACGTAAATTATAATGCCTAAACGTCTTAATATATAAATTACTTTTGCTTGAATGAATGAAAAATGAAAATAAAAACGGATTATAACTTGATTTCTTCTTAATATTATGTTATAGTGTGGGAAACAAAGGCGAAAAGGAGATCATAATGCGACTCTACATAACCGAATGCGGAGCTGTAGCAGACGGTATTACCAAGTGTACCGATGCGATAAATGAAGCGATTGAACGTGTGGCTTCTGCCGGCGGCGGATACGTTATAGTTCCTCCCGGTGAGTTTGTCAGCGGAACTATAGAGCTTAAGAGCAACGTATATATAGAGCTTGAGCCCGGTGCCGTTATCCTCGGAAGTATGGAAAAGAGTGATTTCCACGGCGGCAGTAAAAGACATAAGGGCTCTACACTTATACTCGGTGAGGATCTTTATAACTGCGGAGTTATAGGAAAGGGAACACTCAATCTTCGCCGTGATAAGATCGGATACACGAAGGAGCACGGACGTCCCAGCATAATCGTTTTTATCGATTGTCATAACATTACCGTTCGGGGTATTTCTCTTATTAAAACGGGATTCTTTACGATATACTCTGTAAATAACACGAATGTTACCTTTGATTCTCTGATCCTTGATACAACGGGATGTGAGAACGGAGACGGCATAGATTTCTCGGGTTCGAGAAACGTTACTATCTCGGGCTGTAAAATAAAGGCAGGAGATGATGCCATAGGTCTTAAGACCCATTGGCCGGATGCTCCCTGTGAGAACTTCACTATCACCAACTGTGTGCTGTCCTCAAACTGGGCTGGTGTGCGTATAGGTCCCGAGACCTGCGGTGATATGCTGAATATTACTATATCCAACTGCGTGTTCAACGACTGTAGTGACGGTATAAAGATACAGCTTTGCGAGAATTACCGTATGGAGGATCTTACTCTTTCAAATCTGAATATGAATAACGTTCTCCGTGCAGTGTTTATGACGTCGAATTCCTGCCCTATGAGCTCACAGAGTACAGGTGTCAGACCGGATCCCGGTGTGTTCAAAAGAGTGCTCATGAGCAATATAATCGCTCATATGGGCCGTCGTCCCGAGCCCGGATGGTTTGAGAGCCAGATCGTGATAATGGGACTTCCCGAAGCACCTATTGAGGATATTATGATGAGTAATATCCACGTGGTAGCACCCGGCGGCGGACATGCAGATAATGGTGAGGGTGTGAGAATGCCCGAGCTCATAAATAACGGCCAATATCCGGATCTGCTCTTTGAATTCCCGGAGTTTCCTTGCTCTGCAATGTATATCAAGAATGCGGCACGCATAAGAATGACGAACTGCATATTCGAGATAGTCAACGCAGATGAAAGACCCGCTGTGGTTGCTGAAAATGTTGACGGTATGCGGCTGAGCGGATCCGAGGTGTATAATGCCGCAGGTCTTCTCAGACACTACAGAGTAAATGATCTCAGGGTCACAAATTGCGAAGGAGAAATAACCACGCTTTCTCCTGAATTTGCCGCTATCTGGGACAGCTTCAGAGAAAACTCACTCAAAGAAGAAGCGAGAGTTATCGCAAACGCAAAGGTCTGCGATGAAGCTAAAAAAGGAGAGCTTATCCTTGAAACTCTTATGCCGGAAAAGGGGATGAACTCCCAGACTGTTGATTTTGAATATAACGGCGGACGGATAATCATGCTTACTCCCAAGGTAAGCGGTTCACCGAAGATTTCTGTCAATGGAAGTGAAGTTTATTACTGGGACAGAGAAGCAGTTCATGAGGGGTATAACTTCAGCTGCCGAATGGGATTTGAACTTACCGAGTACCTTATCTCCGGTAATAATGAGATAACTGTCTCTCTCGATAACGGAAAGTTTGCTGCAAAGGGAATTTTTCTTTACAGGGTAAAATAGTACACAATACGATAAGGAGACTAAAAATGAGACTTTCGATACTTGATTGCGGTGCTGTTGCCGACGGTGTGACAAAAAGCACTGATGCCATAAATGAGGCAATAAACCGGGTAAGCGAAGCCGGCGGCGGATATGTTATAATTCCGCCCGGGGAATACGTTTCAGGCACCATCATTCTTAAGAGCAACGTATATCTTTTCCTTGAGCCCGGCAGTACTGTATTTGGCAGTATGGAAAACGAAGAGCTTATGGCCGACTGTAAAAACGGGGCAAAGGAAAACACCCAGATCTTCGGTGAGGATCTTTATAACTGCGGTGTTCTCGGTCACGGTACATTCGATCTTCGCCGTGAGAATTATCACGTGAAACCGAAGCTCAACGGCCGTCCGGGTATGATCAGATTCAGAGAGTGTACCAACGTGACTATCAAGGGTGTGACACTTCGCAGTCCCGGCTGGTTTACGATTCTTCTGAGAAACAACACAAATGTGACTATTGACAGTATCGTTCTTGATTCTGCTGACTGTGAAAACGGTGACGGTATCGACTTTAGCGGCTCAAAGAATGTAACTATATCCAACTGTAAAGTATCGGCGGGTGACGATGCGATCGGTCTTAAGGACGGTGGACCATGTGAGAACTTTACTATCACCAACTGCGTGCTTTCTTCTAAGTGGGCAGGTATCCGTATAGGTCCTGAATCAGCAAATGATATGCTTAATATTACCGTATCCAACTGTGTGTTTAACGATTGCAGCGACGGTATAAAAATACAGAACTTCGGCGGCGGACGGTTTGAAGACTTTACTTTTTCAAACTTGAATATGGTAAACGTTCTCCGTCCGATATTTATCACCTATAATCCTTCCCGCTGGTGGAGGGGAAAAACAGGTACCTTCAAGCGTTTGCTTATAGATAACGTAATAGCCCGTATGGGTAAGCGTCCCGAGCCCGGCTGGTTTGAGGATATGATCGTTATCCACGGTCTGCCGGACTATCATATCGAGGACGTTATGATAAATAATATGCACGTTATCGCTCCCGGCGGAGGGAAAGAGGACGACGGATCATCTGCCGAAAACGAAGAGCTCTTTGATTACATGCGTTACCCTGATCTGGTATTTCAGTGGGAACCCTATCCTTCATCGTGTATGTATATCAGAAACGTATCGCGCATCAGACTGAGTAACTGTGTGTTTGAGACCGCTCTCCCCGACAAGCGTCCTGCGATAGCCGCTCAGTCGGTTAACGGAATCAGAATAACAAACACAGAGCTAAACGGGACAGACGGATTGATACGCTACTGTAAGGTAAACGGACTTAATATCACAAACAGCGAGGGTACAGTTATCGAGGAGTCACCCGAGTATGTAAAGCGTCTTAACGAGTTTGCCGCTTTTTCACGTGAGGTGGAAAAGAAATTCATAGACAACGATAATCTTCTTATTAAGCTCGGTAAAATGCAGCAAACTGAGACGCTTGCAGTGTCTGAGCCGACTCTCAGCGAGGCTGAATTTACCTTTGACCATCAGGGTGGGGAAGGATATCTTAAGATCGACGGAGTTCTCGGCTCTCCGAAGGTATTCCTTAACGGTAAGGAGATATATTTCCTTAACAGAAAGCAATACTACGATTTTGTTATTTCTGTTGCAGTTGATCTTACCGATTATCTTGCGGTCGGTAAAAATGTTCTCAAAATAAGGCTTGAGGGAGTAGAGGATAATTTTGAAAACAAAAAGATCGGTCTTTTTTCTCCCGAGAAATAAAATATTGACCCGAACTTTCTTAATTTAGGAGGCAAAAAGTGAGACTTTCAATACTAGATTGCGGTGCAGTTGCTGACGGTGTAACCAAAAGTACTGACGCAATAAACGAGGCGATAACCAGGGTAAATGAAGCCGGCGGCGGATACGTTATCATTCCTCCCGGAAAATACGTTTCCGGTACCATCGTTCTCAAGAGCAACGTGTATCTCTGGCTTGAGCCAGGCAGTATCATATACGGCAGTATGGATAATGAGGAGCTTAAGGTACCGTGCAAGAGCGGACGTATTTGCAATACTCAGATATACGGCGAGGAGCTTTATAACAGCGGCATTCTCGGACACGGAATCTTTGATCTTCGGCGTCAGAACTACCACACTCAGCCGAAGAGAAACGGTACTCCGTACATGCTGGTAATAAAAAGCAGTACCAATATCACCCTCAGGGATGTAGAACTTCACAATCCCGGTTGGTTTACCATCTCCTGCGAAAATAACACCAACGTTACCTTTGACGGCATAGTTATTAACAGCAGAGACTGTATGAACGGCGACGGTATCGATTTCGGCGGATCTAAGAATGTTACTATTTCTAACTGTAAGATAAATGCCGGAGACGATGCTATCGGTCTTAAGACCGGGCCCGTACCCTGTGAGAACTTTACTATCACTAACTGTGTTATCTCCTCTAACTGGGCGGGTATCCGTATCGGTCCTGAGTCCAGCAAGGATATGCTTAATATAACAGTTTCAAACTGCGTATT
>JAFQUL010000186.1 GCA_017408535.1 Clostridia bacterium | reverse complement strand
GACACATGGGCTGGATAGAGGCTGATCCTGCACGTAAGGGGAGGGAAGACCGTCTATGGGACCGAGACACAGGGCATCGTAATGACGGAGCCCTTGCTTAACTTTGACCAGCGCTCCGCTCTCTGTACCGGGGACTATTGTAAGAGGAATATCGGGACAGAAATCATCCCGCATATTATACTTTGAATGGTCACTTATCACCATAAAGTCATAGCCGTGGTCATAGTGGTATTTTATCGAGTACTCGGGTGTGTTGACCCCGTCAGATCTTGTGGTGTGGGAGTGAAGCGCTCCCTTGAGCATCTTTATGGATTTGTTTGTGAATGCTTGTTGTCTTTTTATCATAACATTTTTCTTATTCATGAATATATATAGGGTTTGTCCATGCTTTTTTACCGTTTTTGTCTACCACGGACATTCTGACGTAAGGATAACTTTTGTCGATACAGAACTCGCCGTGTGTAATTTCTTTTCCGGGTTCAAAGACCCTGTCATTGGGGTGTTTTGCACAATGAAGATATATTACTTCAACAGGGGAACATTCGATTACAACTTTATTTCCGTGAACATAGAAGTCGTATATTTCGGGACCGCAGGAGGAGTAGAATTCACCATTGTTTAGTGCATCCATAATGGCGTGGGGATTGTTCTCGGCCCTGACCATTACCCAGCCGTGCCCACAGTAATAATCACCCTCGTCATCATCGCAGGCGATCCCGAAAAGATTCACACCGTTATCAAGCATTTCGTCCCAGAAAGGAGCGTCTGCATCAAGGTCATATTCAATATCGCTTGAACTGTTATATATTTCCATTGCAAAGTGTCCCTTGATGCGCTCGAGGTAGCGTGGCGGTGTATAGTCTCTCTGAGGATGGGATATGCAGGTTATCATTCCCATGTGATGCAGTGAGTCAAGATATGCCTGATATTCTTCAAAGCTGTCATATTCTACCGAGGCGGACAGTGGCTGGTCCTGCTCGAGGGAAGCAGAAGGGGCGTTGATCGGTCCGATACAAAGGGCATCGAAGTGACGGTTACCGTCAGGCATACTGTCATCCGAAATACCTGCATCTATTTCTGCACCCGGGATAATGGTAAGCGGAATATCGGGACAGTAATCTTCTTTCATGTTGTACACGGCATGATCACTGAGCATCATAAAATCATATCCGTTGTCATAATGAAATTTAATGCTTTCCTCAGGGGTATCTACACCATCGGAACGGGTCGTATGAGCGTGCAGTGCGCCTTTGAGCATTTTTATCGATTTGTTTTCAAATGCTTGTTGACGTATCATGTTTTTTACAGTCCTTTATAATATCTGGATTTAGTTTTACTGCAGTATAAAAGACCACATAGTGGAGTTGCAGTCGGTGTTATCGGTCATTACCTTGATTCCGGACCTAAGCTCTCTGCCGGTGTAGCTCTTTCCGCTGAACTCCTCAAGGTAGATCGCGTTTTCATTTGCTTCAAGGACGGGAATGGTTATCTCGCGGGCATTTTCCTCGGGTGAGAACTGAAGGAAGGAGAGAAGGAACTTATCGCGTCCCTCAGTGGTATAGTAGTATGCGCTGTAATTCTTTTCAAAGGGATTTGCAACGGGATAATACTCACCGTCAAGAATAAGCTTTTCATACTTACGGTAGGTCTTTATCTGCTCTCTGATAGTAGCCTTTACCTCCTCGTTTGCATGGGGAAGGTGGAACTCATAGCCGAGAGCGCCGCCGAGCGCAACCTCAAAGCGGTACTTGAGCTGTCTCGGGTCGTTACAGATGTTATGATGATTTGAGATGTGACAGCTCATGGTAGCTGCGGGATATGCAAGCATAGAGGAGTGCTGAATGCCTATTCTGTAGCTTGGAACGGTATTGTCGCTGGTCCAGATCATAGTGCTGTACTTCATCATACCGAGATCGTAACGTCCGCCGCCGCCGGAGCAGTTCTCAAGCATAGCGTTGGGGTAGGTCTCCTTCAGCCAGCGGAACAGCTCGTAGCTGCCGAGCATAAATCTGTATGCGGCCTCGCCCTGACACTCAGGCTCAAGAATCGCAGAGCCAACGGGGGAAAGATGTCTGTTTGCATCCCACTTGAAGTAATCTATAGCGACACCGTCAAAGGTCTTCTTAAAGCTGTTTTTAAGGTATTCGACTACCTCGGGGTTACCCATGTCGAGAACCAGCTGCTGACGGGACTCAAGACGTGTTCTGCCCTTGCAGTGCAGGCACCAGTCGGGATGTGCTCTGTACAGATCGGAATCGGGGTTGACCATCTCAGGCTCTATCCAGATACCGAACTTGATACCGCGGCTCTTTATCTTATCAACGAAGGCCTTCAGACCCTCGGGGAATTTCTTTTTGTTCTCGTACCAGTCGCCGAGACCTGCGTTGTCCTCGTGACGTTCGCCGAACCAGCCGTCATCCATAACTATCATATCAATACCAACGTCTACTGCCGCATCGGCAAACTCAAGCAGCACGTTCTCGTTAATATCCATATAGCATGCTTCCCATGTATTAAGTACAACGGGACGCTGTGCAAAGGGCTCAGGGGGAAGTATATGGGCCTTGACGAATTTATGGAAGTTACGGGACATCTGACCGATACCGCTGTCAGTGAAGGTCATTATTGCCTCGGGAGAAGTGAATGTCTCACCGACCGCAAGTCTCCAGGAGAAGTTCTCCTCACCAAGTCCAAGCTGAACTCTGGTAAAGCCCTGCTGGTCGACCTCTACCTCGTCAAGAAAGCTGCCGCTGTATACAAAGTTAAAGCCGTATACATTACCGCTGATCTCGTCTGCATCTTTTGCGGCAAGAGCGATGAAGGGGTTAAACTGATGGCTGGATGCACCGCGGCGGCTGAAAACGTTCTGTGCGCCGTAGTGCAGGGGATGACGCTGGAAATGTCTCTCCTTCCAGTGCTGACCGTAAAGGCTGATCATATCGTATTCGTGGTCGGGAAGGTCGAGAAGAAGGCTCATAAGCTTTTCTATAACTACCTTGTCGCTGCCGCTGTTGGTAACGGAAACGTAACGGGAAATGATATCCTCTTCGGCGTAAACGGTATAGTAGAGCTTTACCTCAACACCGGTAAGCTCATCTATCATGGTAAGCTCAAGGGTTTCGGTATCCTCAGCTGTGTCTGCAAAGGGAAGACCCGGGAGCTCAAGTCTGCCGGAGAATATTCTGTGAGACTTATAGATAAGATCGGTGGACATATCACCGTTTGCATTTCTGATTTTGATAGAGGATGCACGGAAGTCGCCGTTATCAAAGCCGGCGTACTCTCTCTTACAGAGATCGGGGGTATACTCTACACCGTGCTCAGGATAATAGGGTGCGAATGCGATCCAGTTTACTTTATGCTCCTCGTATTCTCCTCCGGGCTTACCGTAGTAAAGATGTATCGGGAACTTGCCGTAGAGAAGCTGGAAAATGTACTCTGAATTTTTGGTGTTGATGGTGAACAGTTTCTTTTCATTGTCAAAGATAATGCTCATGTTGGTAAACCCTTTCTTATACAGTATTGAAGCGGTGATTGTCCGCAGTGTCATCTGATTACAGATATTATATATATTTTATCATGGAGCAAAGGGAAAAGCAATCATAAAATTCCCAAAAAGTACTTTTGTGTAAACAAATTGACGATAAACAGCGTATAAAAAATGTAATTTGTTGACAAAATCACATATTGATGATAAAATATACGAAATGCTTGGATAAGATGTTTATTTCAGTCTGAGTATGATCTTTATAAAGTCAGGAGATGGTTCCAAAATCATGGGTAGTGACAGTATACCCTTATGGATCGCATTTGTTTTTTGCGTTCTCGGTGGTGCTTATTTCGCCGCAACGGAAAGCTCGTTTTCCGCAGTAAACAAGATCAAGATCAAGGCTATCGCAGATGACGGTAACAAGCGTGCCAAAGGTGTAATGTTTATTATCAACAAGTTTGATAAGGCACTTACCACTCTTCTGGTGGGCAACAACGTTACAAAGATCGCCGGTGCTGCGATCTTCACCATTTTAGCTACAGACCTTTTCAGAGACAAATTCGGTTCTACAGAGGAATTCCTTGATTCCTTTGCTTTTTCGGTTATTTGCTCTGCTATCAGTACCGCTGTGATCTTCCTTTTCAGCGAGATGATCCCAAAGAGCTTTGCTAATGACCGCAGCGAGAGCGTATCTCTGTTTTTTGAGAGCTCTCTCCGTTTTCTGATGAAGGTACTTGCTCCCATATCCGCACTTTTCAATCTGCTTTCCGACAGTGTTTCACGCAGATTTGCATCGCACAATGCAGAGCCGTCGATCACCGAGGATGAGCTCAGTGAGATCATTGAGATAGCAGAGGAGGAGGGTGTCGTTAACGAGGAGCAGGGTGATATGCTCAAGTCGGCACTTGAATTTAACAAGACCACCGTCGGTGACATTATGACTATGGAGCGTGATGCTGTCTCTATCGGTGTTAACGCGCCTACTCACGAGATACTTGAGATAATACGCAACACCACTCACTCACGTTTGCCCATTATGGCGGCAAATTCATCAAGAGTAATAGGGGTTTTGCGTACCAGAGAGTTTCTTACCGAGTACCGCCGTAACCCCGGAGTGAAGCTTCGTTCGGTAATGCAGCCTCCTCATTTCGTCAGCACACACGCTAACATTGACAGCGTGCTTACCGAGATGCGCCAACACAAGAAGTATATTTCATTCGTGCTTGACGACTCAAAGAAATTTGTTGGACTTATTACAGTCGAGGATATTCTTGAGGAACTTGTAGGTGAGATATTTGACGAGGATGACAGCGTAGACCAGAACTTCCAGCCTCTTGGCGGAAATAAGTACGCTGTTAATACTCATATGTCTGTCGGTGAGGCTTACGAGCGGATGGGACTTGATAACGTTTCGGAAAACGTTGCCGGTAAGCCGATTATTTCTTTTATTCTTGAGATCCTGGGCCATTTTCCCGAGGAAGATGAGTCCTTTGTATATAACGACCTGGAATTTACGGCAAAATCTGTTGAGAAGAACAGTATTGCCGAGGTCATTATCCATATTCTTGATGACGAGGACCTTGCGGCTCTCGCAGCAAAGGAGGCGGAAGTATGACCTTCGGTGAGCATTTTGCCAAAATGTGGTGGGCATATCTTGTGATTTTCATAATGATATGCTTATCAGCATATTTTTCCGCATCTGAGATAGCGTTTAATTCCGCTAACAGAATGCGTCTGCGCAAGGCGGCCGATAACGGCTCTCTTACCGCAAAAATGGCATACGGTATAGCAGAGAACTTTACTACAGCTCTTTCGGCTATCCTTATCGGTAATAACCTTGCTAATATTGCCGTTTCTACCTGTACCACTCTTATCGTCATGAATCTGTTTAAGAATAACGTGGCACTGGCTTCAACCGTTGCTACTGTTCTTATAACTATCGTGATACTTATCTTCGGTGAGATCCTCCCGAAAATACTTTCAAAGCAGCGTGCAGATACCGTTGTCCGTGTGATCGCCATTCCCACCCGTATACTTACCGTACTGCTCAGCCCCATCGTCTTTATCGTTATGGCTTTGCTGTTCCTTCTCAGAAAGCTCTGGGGAAAGGACCGCACCGAGGACGAGCCTACCGTTACTGAGGAGGAGCTTTCCTCCATCATCGATACCGTCGAGG
>JAFQUL010000185.1 GCA_017408535.1 Clostridia bacterium | reverse complement strand
GGCGGTAAAGCTTTCCGGCTCCTTTATGCCTCATCGCTTCAAGAGCCTGGTTGATAAGTTCGGCTCATCTCCCGAGGCTATGAAGCAGGCGGGAATCGCCTATGCTACCGACCAGATCATTGACCTGTATGCCAACGGCATCCGTAACGTGCACGTATATTCCATGAACAAGCCGGACGTTGCCGAGAAAATTCAGAGTAATCTTTCCGACATACTCGGAACACCTGCAGTCTGATCGTTTTAAGGAGAAAAGATGAGTATATCATATTGTCAGTTGTCTGAGCATATTATCAGCTCCCGTGACGGTATAGTAAAGATCACCTTCAGCTCTCCTGTGGCAGGTGCGGAATATCCTAAGATAACCGTCCGCCCGGTAGACATAAAGAGCGGTCAGGTGTGGCAGGCTGAACGCTTCAGGGAAAACAAGGTCTATCACCTTAACGTAAAGCAGGATGAAGCGGCGAGGTATTTTGAGTCTCTCGCAGAGGAGTACCGCCAGATAGCGGTCTTTCTCGGGGGCGAGACAGAGACCTATTCCCGCTCCGGCTCCGGCTTTAAGTGTAAAAAAAGCGGCAACTCAATGAAGGCGCCTACCGCTGCTTCAAAGCAGAATAACAGGCAAAAGGAATATATCCTGAAGGAGGGGGATAACATCCCCGCCCTTGTGGACCTGGGGGTCTTTACCTCTGACTTCCGTGTGGTAAACAGTAAGTACGATAAATATAAGCAGATAAACCGCTTTATCGAGCTTATCGACGATGCGTATAACGATTACAGGGGAGAGGATATAACGATCCTTGACTTCGGCTGCGGCAAGTCCTATCTCACCTTCATCGTTTACTATTATTTTGTTAAGGTAAAGGGTATCAGAGCCAGGATCATCGGCTATGATCTTAAAGCCGACGTTGTGGAGAACTGTAATAAGATCGCCGAAAAGTACGGGTACGGTGACCTTGAATTTGTGGTCAGCGACGTGACAAAGGACGTTCTCTACGACAGAAAGATAGATATGGTAATATCACTTCACGCCTGTGACACCGCAACCGATTATGCTCTCTGGTATGCCGTCAGCCGCGGAGTAAAGAATATTTTTTCCGTTCCCTGCTGTCAGCACGAGATCAATCACAGCATCAAGCGCGGTGGCGAGCTTGACGTGTTCCTTAAGTACGGTATCGTCAAGGAAAGGGTATCTGCCCTTCTTACCGATACTATGCGTGCAATGATCCTCGAGGATTACGGCTATGCCGTTGATCTGCTTGAATTTGTTGATCTTTCCCACTCTCCGAAAAACATTATGATCCGCGCAAAAAAATGCAAGAAGATCTCTGACAAAAATCTTGCCGCTATCGAAGAAATGGTAAATAAATACTCTATCGAGCAGACTCTTTACCGTCTGGCAAAAGAGGATAGAGCTCACTGACTTTAAGTCGGGAGAACGGGGAAAATACTTATAACGAAAAACACCGGATGGCTAAGTCCTCCGGTGTTTCTTTTATACTTTCTCTTCTGTTTTTATCCCCTTTTTTGTTAATTTTTTAATTATCCGATTTACATAACCGATAGTATGTGATATAATGTATATTATAATTAGGTAAGTATGCCTATTTTCCGCCGTCAGCATAAGGGAGGTTTTACTGAAGTGAAGATAATTACCTTTTCACAGGGTGATATCCTTGAAATGAAAAAACCTCATCCCTGCGGTGCTTCCCGGATGCGTGTACTCCGTGTCGGCAGTGACGTAAGGGTGGTTTGTCTTGGCTGTGAACGGGATATGACGATACCCCGTGTCAAGCTTGAGCGGGCGGTAAAACGGGTGATCATGCTCGACGATGAAAATTTATCTAAGTGAGGAAAGAGGAAAAGAAATGGATGAGAAAATGACTGTAGCGGTAGAAGAAGCTTCTGACGTTGTAACTGCCGAAAAGTCTGAAAAACCGAAAAAAGGTAAGCTTAAGAGCCGTTTTGCCGAGATCAAGAAGGAATACGGATATCTTTCTGCCGCGTTTATTCTGCCGGCAGTGATTATGTTCCTTATATACATTGCCATGGAGGTATTCCCCTTTGGTGATAACTCCGTTCTGGTTCTTGACCTTAACGGTCAGTACGTGTACTTCTTTGAGGCACTGCGTAATATTATCCGTGACGGGGGCACCTTGCTCTACTCATTCTCAAGAGCACTTGGCGGTGAGTTTCTCGGAATATTCGCATATTATCTTTCCAGCCCCTTCTCTGTTTTAACCGCTCTCTTCCCCGACGGAATGATGACCGAGGCACTGCTCATTATGTTTCTTCTCAAGTGCGGCAGCTGCGGTCTTACCTTCGGTTTTTATCTCCATAAGACCAGACCGAACGCTAACAAAATAGCAACAGTAATGTTTTCCATGATGTATGCGCTTACCTCCTATGCGGTAGTGCAGCAGCACAATACCATGTGGATAGACTGCGTTATCTTCCTGCCTCTCGTCACCCTTGGCATCGAGGAGATGATCAAGCACGGAAAGTATAAGATGTTCGTTGTATTTCTTGCACTTTCCATTCTCTCTAACTTCTATATCGGATATATGGTTTGCATCTACGTTGCCATGTATTTCTTCTACTATCTCCTGGCACATTCAACCGACGGACAGGCAAATCCTCTCGGTGAAAAGAATCACTTCCTCCGTTCCTTTATCAGAATAGCCCTTTACAGTATAGTAGCGGTAGGTATAGCTGCCGTTATCATACTTTCATCCTACTATTCCCTTACCTTCGGTAAGACGACCTTCTCAAATCCGAACTACGCTGTAGGACAGCAGTACGATTTCCTTGATATAATCACCAAGCTCTTCCCCGGCAGCTACGACACCGTACGTCCTGAGGGTCTGCCCTTTATCTATTGCGGTGTATTTGCTCTGCTTATGGCTCCGCTTTATTTCCTTTCCTCGAGATTTTCTATTCGCGAGCGTATAGCTACGGGTGCGCTTCTTGCAGTGTTCGTCGTCAGCTTCAATATTACCGTTATTGATATGTTCTGGCACGGTATGCAGCGCCCCAACTGGCTCAACTGCCGCTACAGCTTTATGTTCTGCTTCATTCTTCTGGTCATCGCGGCAAAGGCATATGAGTTTATCAAGGAGGCAAAGCCTACGGCGATACTATCTGTCAGTGCTATCTACGTGATACTTCTTGTTGTCATCCAGAAGTTTGACTATAAGTCTATGCCTGATATTGACGCTATCTGGATCTCTCTGATCTGCGTTATCGCATATCTTCTTGCATCCTATTCCGCTCTCAGGTCGGTTTCGATCAATCACTCGTCAATGATACTTTGCGTGCTGATCTGCCTTGAGCTGTTTACCTCCGGACTCCTTAATCTTATCGGACTTGATAAGGACGTGCATTTTTCATCAAGACCCTCCTACGTTGATTATATAGCCCAGTGGCAGCCTGCTGTGGATAAGATCGAGCTTTATGACAACGGCTTCTACCGTATGGAGAAGACCAGCCACCGTAAGACCAACGATGCCATGACTCTCGATTTCAACGGTCTTACCAACTCTACCTCTACTCTTAATAAATCCACCATAGACTTCCTTGCTGATATGGGTCTTTCCTCCAGGTCACATTGGTCAAAATACCTTGGCGGTACTCCCGTGTCAGACTCTATACTCGGACTTAAGTATATCCTTTCCGAGCAGAAAATGGACGAGCCTTACGAGCTTCTGTTTGCCATGGGTACCGAGTCTGCAGATGAAAAGGATGTATATGCATACAAAAACAATAATGCTATGTCTCTTGCAACTGCAGTTTCCTCTGACATAAACAGTATAAATCCCGAGGATTACTATAACCCTATGGATTATATGAACGCTCTCGTTACCGCAATGCTGGGTGAGAGCAAGACCGTTGAGCTTTTCGTTCCCCTTGATATGAAGTCAATGACTGATGCAAACGTGGATCTTACCTACGTCAGCGGTCATAAGAAATATACTGCGGACAAGAGCGGCGGCGACCCCAGGATCCAGTATGTATTCAAAGCTCCCGAGGGAGACGTTCAGGTATACGCATATTTTGCAACTACCTATCCCCGCGAGTGTTCAATGAAGGTAAACGGCCTTTCAAACGGCACGTACTTCGGCAACGAAACTATGAGAATCGTTAAGATAGGCGAAAAGGGCGAATTCATCTCAGATGACAGCATAGAGATCACCATGACGCTTAACGAGGATGTGCTTTATCTTGCCAACGATTCCTCTTACTATCTCTACTATCTGGACGAGGCTCTTTATGAGGCCGTTATGTCCAAGCTGACTCAGTGCGGATACGAGATAGGTGACGGTCATTCCGAGGATCATTTTAACGGTACTATTACAACTACCGCAGACCGCCACACCGTGTTTACCACCATTCCTTACGATCAGGGCTGGAATGTATACGTTGACGGTGAAAAGCTTGAGATATACGAGACTCTCGACGCTCTGATAGCATTTGATATTCCCAATCCCGGCGAGCACACTCTTGAGATGAGATATCTGCCTAAGCAATTCGTTATCGGACTTATTGCATCGGTAGTATTCACTCTCATATTCATCGCCTTCTGCGTAGTAGACCATATGAAGCGCAAGAAGTCTTCTGAGGCTCGAGCCGTATATTTCCCTCTGCCTGTAACAGATATCGAGACACCCGCAGAGAAGCTTACAGCTCCCGAAGAGGCGGCTGAAATAACCGAGCCCTCAGCTTCTGAAGACGGAACACCTACCGAGGAAGAAATCGATACTCCCAAAACGGAGGAACAGTAATGTTTTATCATATATCCGGCGGCCTTACCTATTTTGAATCGGGTATGGCTGTGATAGATTGCGGCGGAGTAGGGTACAAGCTGACTGTCAGCGGTACTACACAGAATACTCTTCCGCCTTACAGCGAGGATAATCCCCCAAAGGTAAAGCTGTATACCTACCTTTCGGTAAGAGAGGATGCAATGGAGCTTTTCGGTTTTGCCACCGAGAGCGAGCTGTCAACCTTCCGTATGCTCATATCGGTATCCGGAGTCGGTCCCAAGGCAGCTATGGCTATTCTTTCCATTATGACCCCTGAGCAGTTTGCCCTTGCTGTGGTCAGTGAGGATACCAAGGCGATATCAAGAGCCTCCGGTGTCGGCGCAAAGAGCGCCGCAAGGATAGTGCTTGAGCTTAAGGACAAGCTGGGCGCAGCTTCCAAGAGCAGCGGCGGGGCGGCAGATACCTTTGTGGCGGCTACCCGTGGCGACAGCGGCAGCAACAAGCTGTCGGAGGCCCAGAATGCGCTTATCGTTCTCGGCTACAGCCGTGCAGAGGCGACCTCAGCCCTGAGATCGATAAAGGCTGATAATATGGAGCTTGAAGAGATAATCAGATCCGCTCTTATGGTGCTTTCAAAGGCGTAAAAAGGTGTAAGAGCAGTCCGGGCAGACCGGAGGGAGGAGAGAAATAATGTTCGAAGAAGAATTTGACCTTGAAAACCGAATAGTATCCACCGCATATACTCCCGAGGATGCCGACACCGATACCGGACTCCGTCCCAAGACCCTTTCCGAGTACATCGGTCAGGAAAAGGCAAAAGAAAACCTCAGCGTGTTTATAAATGCGGCAAAGCTCAGAGGAGAGACTCTTGACCATGTGCTGCTGTACGGCCCTCCCGGTCTCGGTAAGACCACTCTTTCCTCAATAATCGCAACGGAAATGGGAGTAAATATCCGTATTACCTCAGGACCTGCCATAGAAAAGCAGGGAGATCTTGCGGCGCTTCTCACCAACCTTTCAGAGGGGGACGTGCTGTTTATAGACGAGATACACCGTCTTAACCGTTCGGTGGAGGAGATACTCTATCCTGCAATGGAGGACTATGCTCTGGACCTTATAGTCGGTAAGGGACCTGCCGCGCGCAGTATCCGTATTCCGCTGGCTAAGTTCACTCTTATCGGTGCTACCACCAGAGCCGGTCAGCTGTCCACTCCTCTCCGTGACCGCTTCGGCGTAACCTTTAAGCTGGAGCTTTACACTCCCGAGGAGCTCGCAAAGATAGTTACCCGCTCTGCAGGAATTCTCGGCATTGAGATAGACCGTGACGGTGCTCTTGAGATCGCATCCCGGTCAAGAGGTACCCCCAGAATCGCTAACCGTCTGCTCAGACGTGTCAGAGATTTTGCACAGATAGAGAACGAGGGAACAATAACAGAAAAAATCGCAAGCTATGCACTAAAGAAGCTTGATATAGACGAGCTTGGCCTCGATAATACCGACAGACGTATGCTTGAAACGATAATCAAGTATTACGGCGGCGGTCCGGTAGGACTTGAAACTCTGGCGGCTACTGTCGGCGAGGAGGCTATCACCCTTGAGGATGTTTACGAGCCGTATCTTATGCAGATAGGTTATCTCAGCCGTACTCCCCGCGGCAGATGCGTTACCCGTGCGGCATACGAGCATCTTGGCATACCCTTTGGCGGCGGCAGCAGGGGAGAGCTTGACGGTCAGGAATCGCTTTTTTGATCCCGATCTGACGAATTTCTTATAATAGGAAAAATGAACGCAGAAATTTTAACGAAACAAGAGACCGCCGAGCCTGCGGCTGAAATGTCCGGCGGCGGTGAAGAAAAAAAGATATACCTTTTCGTTTGTACCGGCAATACCTGCCGTTCTCCAATGGCGGCGGCCGCGGCAAATCATCTTCTCCGCGACAGAGGTATTCTTGCTGTCAGTGCGGGGCTTTCTGTCCCGTATCCCGCACCGATATCCCGTAACGCACTTCTTGCCCTTGAGAAGAGAGGTGTTGTGCCGATAGCGGAAAATGACTTTAGACATCATCTGTCACAGCCTCTTACCGAGGACCTTCTCAGAGCCGCTGACAGAGTGTACGGTATGACCGATAACCACAGCTTTGTAATTATGACCTCATTCCCGGAGTATTCCGGCAAGCTTGCCCCTCTCGGTGTCTCTGTCCCCGATCCCTACGGCGGAGATGAGGCTGAGTATCTTGCGGCTCTTGACGCAATACTTGATGCGGTAAAAAAGCTGTAGAAACGAGATAATATGGAATACAGAATAGAGCGGCTCCCCCGTGAGGAGCTTACGGCGGTAAGCCGTCTTGAGAGGGAGATATTTACCGATCCATGGTCATACGAGGCACTTCTGTCCTCCTATGACAATCCCTGCTCGGTTTTTTACCGTGCTTCTGACGCGAATGATAATACAGTTGGCTATGCAGTGCTATACTGTATATACGAGGAGGCGGAAATACTTAACGTAGCCGTAGCTCCTCAGGCCAGACGTAACGGTATCGCCTCCGCGCTTATCGGTGCGGCGGTAGAGGAGGGTGAGAAGCGGGGGTCTTCAGCTTTCTTTCTTGAGGTAAGGGCTTCAAATGGGCCTGCCATAGCTTTATATAAAAAATTCGGTTTTTCTCCGATAGGTGTGCGGAAGAGATATTATTCTGCCCCTGTGGAGGATGCTATAGAAATGAGAAGAGGATAAAATGCTTATTTTAGCTCTTGAATCATCCTGTGACGAGACCTCTGCCGCTGTGGTGGAGATGGAGGGAGACAGTAAAAAGATACTTTCCAATATCGTCGCATCACAAATAGAGATTCACCGCCGCTACGGCGGTGTTGTACCGGAGATAGCGGGACGTGCCCATATCGAAGCGGTGTCAGGTATCACTCACGAGGCTCTCGATACTGCGGGTGCAAGCCTCAGCGATATAGGAGCGGTAGCGGTCACAAACGCTCCGGGTCTTATCGGTGCTTTGCTTGTGGGTATGAACTTTGCAAAATCTCTGGCATATTCCCATAATATTCCTTTGGTGCCTGTCAACCACATCAAGGCTCACGGTGCGGCGGCATATCTTGAGTATCCCGACCTGAAGCCGCCTTTCCTTGCCCTTATCGTATCCGGCGGCCATACCTGCTTTTACGAGGTCAAGGATTACACTGACTGGCGATATCTTGCAGGCACAAGGGACGATGCCGCAGGAGAGGCCTTTGACAAGGTGGGACGTGTTATCGGCTGTCCCTATCCTGCAGGAGCTGAGATGGACAAGCTGGCGGCGGCAGGAGATCCTTCCTCCATCCCGTTGCCTTCTCCCGCACTTCACGGGACTCTTGATCTTTCTTTCAGCGGACTTAAGACTGCCTGTCTTAATTATATACATAATCTCGATCAAAAGGGTATGCCTGTAAACCGTGAAAATATGGCGGCTTCTCTTACCGCGGCGATCTGCGGAGGAATATATGCCAAGGCATCAGATGCTCTTGACCTTACCGATGCGGAGACTCTTGTTCTTGCAGGCGGTGTTGCGGCAAACTCGCATCTTCGCCGTGCTCTCGCTGATCTTTGCGAGAAAAAGAAGGTGAGATTTTGTGTTCCTCCCCTGTCTCTTTGCGGTGACAATGGAGCTATGATAGCCGCACAAGGGTATTACGAATTTCTGTCCGGCGTCCGGGCAGGCACCGATCTTAATGCCAGCGCAAACTGACATTTTTCTGCGGAAAACGCGCATGAGTTTTCCACAAAATGTGGAAAACTTTATTAAAAACGGTGGAAAACCGCGTGGCTATAGGCTTTTCGGGAGCTTTTGCAGTGGAAAAAGCCGTGGAAAAGTGTAAAACCCTTTTTTTGGAAATAATTTTTGATTTAAGATAAAACATAAGAAATTTTCGGCTTTTTATAAAAAATCCGTAGATGATATAAAATTTTTACAGTAAAAAAAGGAGATATCAGAAAATGAATTACGATGCAATTATAAAGACCGCAACAGAGAAGTATGAAGCACTTCTCCGCGGACAGCTTGAGAGAGTTGAAAGAATAAATGCAAACAAGGAAGCTATCGATTATTCCTCACTTGATAAGATCATAATCGGTGTGTGCGGCGGTGACGGAATCGGTCCCGTCATTACTGCGGCTTCAAGAAGAGTTCTTGAGTATATTCTCGCAGATCAGATCAAGGCCGGTAAGGTAGAGCTTCGCGATATCGACGGTCTTACGATTGAAAACCGTGCCGCAGTGGGTAAGGCTATTCCCGATGACGTTCTTGAGGAGCTTAAGAAGTGTCACGTTATCCTCAAGGGTCCCACCACCACCCCCCGTGCTGGCGACCCCTGGCCCAACATCGAGAGTGCGAACGTAGCTATGCGTCGCGAGCTTGACCTTTTTGCAAATGTACGTCCCGTTAAGGTTCCCGAGAAGGGCATTGACTGGACCTTCTTCCGCGAGAATACCGAGGGCGGATACGCTGTAGGCTCTCTCGGTGTAAACGTTACCGATGATCTCGCTATCGACTACGTAGTTACCACTACCGAGGGTACTTCCAGAATCGCTCGCCTTGCATTCGAGTATGCAAAGAACAACGGCAAGAAGAGAGTATCTGTTGTTACCAAGGCAAACGTTATCAAGACGACCGACGGTAAGTTCCTTCGCATCTGCGAGGAGATGGCAAAGGAGTATCCCGATATCACTACCGACGAGTGGTTCATCGATATTATGACCGCTAAGCTGGTAGACGAGAAGCGCCGCACCGAGTTTGAGGTATTCATTCTTCCCAATCTCTACGGTGATATCATCACTGATGAGGCGGCTGAGTTTCAGGGCGGTGTAGGTACTGCGGGCTCTGCAAACATCGGTAAGAGATACGCAATGTTCGAGGCTATCCACGGCTCTGCTCCCAGAATGGTAAAAGAGGGCAGAGGCAAGTATGCAGATCCCTGCTCAATGCTCAGAGCTACCGTTCTCCTTCTTTCCCACATCGGCTTCCAGGCTGAGTCTGACCGCCTTGCGGCAGCTCTTGACTACTGTATGTTCGAGGACAAGGCTCTCACAATAACCGGCCGTGATACCGGAGCTACCTGCGAGGAATTCGCGGATTACGTAATGAAAAATCTTTGATCCTCTGGCAAAATTTTTTGGTTTGGAGATAACTTCACCGTGAAAAAAGATGAGGTCTCATTTAAGAAGATAGACGAGAATACCCTCCTTGATAAAAATGATGACGGGTCTCTCGCAGACAGTGCAAGGTCACGCAGTGACGTGTCAAAGGCGGTAGTAAAGCGCCTTCCCAGATATTTCAGATATCTGAGAGAGCTGCTTCTCGCAGGCAAAAATCGAGTCAGCTCGGGAGAGCTTGCACGTATGATGGGGATAACTGCTTCTCAGATACGTCAGGATTTTAACTGCTTCGGCGGCTTCGGTCAGCAGGGCTACGGCTATAACGTAAGCTACCTTTACCGCAAGATCAGCGAGATACTGGGTGTTACTATGGGTTACCGTGCGGTCATCGTCGGTTGCGGCAACCTCGGACGTGCTCTTACCGGCAGCGTAATGTTTGCCAAGCGAGGGGTAGAGCTGTGCGGAATATTTGACGTCAATCCCAAGGTCATCGGTACTGAGATAGCGGGGTATACAGTCGGCGATATGAAGGATATAGAGACCTTCTGCCGTGAAAAGGATATTGATATAGCTATACTTACCATCCCCCGTGATGCGGCTCTTGATACTGCCGCGCGCTTGGCTCACGCAGGTGTCAGGGGACTTTGGAACTTTACAAATATAGAGATAAATCTTTCCCTGCCGGGAGTAAAGGTAGAGAACGTTCATATGGGAGACTCTCTTATGATGCTCTGCTACGAGCTTGGCGGCGAGGAATAAAAAAGCAGGATCAGCAAAGGAGCGGCATATTACTGTGAAGATAAAATTTAAAAAGACTGAAGATACCGTGTCGCTTCCCCGCGCGGCCATCGAGCACGAGGCAGAGCTCAGCGAGCTTGATATGCGGATGATCTTCGCCATAGCTTTGCGCGGTGAGATAGATGAGGGTGAGCTTGACGAGCTGGCAGAGACCTTTGGTGTTGAGAGAAGCGAAATAGATATTTCTCTCTCATTTATGCGCGGTGCAGGCATCCTTGCTTCAGCCGGGCGTAAGGGCAGGGCGGTCACACCGGCCAAAAAGACGGCTGATACCGAAAAATCGCATTCCTCTGAAAAAGAGAAAAATGTTTCAAAAAAGCTGGAAGATGCGGACAAACCCCCGCAATATACCTCTGATGAGATCGACCGAATATTCAGTGAGCACAAGGAGCTTAAATCTCTCCTTGACCACTGTCAGAGCACACTCGGCAGGGTATTCAATACCGTTGAATCGAATACTGTGCTTGTCATGCGGGATTACCTCAGACTTGCACCGGAGTACATCCTTTCTCTTATGGCTTATTGCTCTGAGCAAGGTAAGACCTCGCTTAAATATATTGAAAAGATGGCATTTACCCTTCACGGAAAGGGAATAGATACTCCCCTTGCGCTTGAGGAGCATCTGCGTCGCAAGGAGCTGTTTGAGTCAAGAGAAGGGGAGCTTCGCAGCATGTTCGGTATGGGGGCGAGGGCTCTTACCGCCAAGGAGCATGCGGCGTTTTCCCGCTGGACTATTGACTGGAAGCTTGACAGCGAGCTTATACGGCATGCATACGAGCTGACGGTCAACGCTATTCGCGAGCCGTCTGTACCGTATGCCGATAAGATACTTGAAAAGTGGCACGCGGCAGGATACAGGACACCGGATGACGTGCCCGTCGCCGAAAAGACCTCGGGTAGAGGTGAGCGGCAAATGGGCAGCTTTGATACAGATGAATTTTTTGAGGCGGCATTACGCCGCAGCTACACCGAAACTATGAATGGGGGCGGAGACGATCAGTTATAACCGTGAAAATTATAAGAAGATCCGTGCAGAATATGCGGAGAAACCCCACGTGGCCCGTGCGGCGGCAGATGCCAAGCGTGACGAGCTGTGGAAAAAGGTTCCGGGAGTAGCCGAGATAGACAAGCTTCTCTCTGCAACCGGGCTGAAGATATTCTCTCTTGCGGGAGAGGGCAGAGAGGGACTTGATGAAAAGCTTGCCGTTCTTAAGGAAGAGAATAAGACACTGAGAGAAAAGAGAGCAAAGCTTCTTGAGGCGGCGGGATATCCCTCCGATTATTCCGATATCGTATACGAGTGTAATATCTGTAACGATACCGGCTTTTGCGACGGACAGATGTGCCAGTGCATGAAAAAGGCGCTTGTTATGGCGGGATATGAAAGCTCCGGTATCGGTGACTTGATAAAGAACCAGTCCTTTGAGAACTTTTCTTTTGACTACTATAAGGGCGAGAACAGAAATATTGTAGAGCATATTTTCAGCAGAATGAAGCATTATGCCGAGACCTTCTCCGCAAAAAATGCAGAGAATATCCTTTTTATCGGTAACACCGGGCTTGGTAAGACTCATCTCTCCACCGCAACCGCTAAGGTCATAATCGACCGTGGCTTTGACGTGGTGTACGACAGTGCTCAGAATATCTTCTTTGATTTCGAGAACGAGAGATTTCACAGCGTCCGTGATACCGAGATGGGTGCCGTAACCGAAAGATACTTTGAGTGCGATCTTCTCATCATTGATGACCTGGGTACAGAGGTAGCTTCTTCCTTTACAGTTTCCTGTCTTTACAATATTATCAACACCAGACAGAACAGAAACAAGGCAACTATCATCAGCACTAACCTTGACAGCAGTGAGCTTCGCCGCAGATATTCTGACAGAATAACCAGCCGTATCTTCGGTGAGTTTTTCCCCTTCTTCTTTAAGGGTGACGATATCCGCTCACAGAAGCTGAACAAAAAATAATAGTATAAAAAGGACTGTTCTGACGGACAGTTCTTTTTTGTAGTAAATCAGCCTTAAAATACGAGTATATGTGTAAAGCCATACCCCTTATGTGTTGACACGGAAAAGGTTAGGATGTATAATTAAAATGGTAAATTATATTATAAAGGACGGTAGCACAAAATGGAAAAAAAGACAGCAGTAATCATCGGTGCAGGTCCTGCGGGACTTACCGCGGCATACACTATGCTGCGTGAGACAGACTGCATACCGATCATCCTTGAAGAGAATGACTTTGTGGGCGGCATATCACGCACCGCTGAATATAAAGGTAACAGAATGGACATAGGCGGACACAGATTTTTCTCAAAATCTGACGAGATAAACAAGCTGTGGGACACTCTTATGCCTATGCAGGGCAAGCCCGCTTATGATGATGCGGTCCTCGGCCGTGAAAAGACTCTCTCTGAGGGCGGACCCGACCCGGAGAGTGAAGAGAGGGTAATGCTTCTCCGTGACAGGGTTTCGAGAATATATTATCTTAAGAAATTCTTTGACTATCCCATCAGCCTCAAGGCTGAAACCTTTAAGAATATGGGCTTTGCCCGTACTATGAAGGCAGGCTTCGGCTATCTTTATTCTGCAGTGGTAAAGAAAAAGGAGGACTCGCTCCGCAATTTTTATATAAACCGCTTCGGCCGTCCTCTCTACGAGATGTTTTTCGAGGACTATACCGAGAAGCTCTGGGGCAGAAACCCGGAGAATATTTCTGCCGAGTGGGGGGCTCAGAGAGTAAAGGGCCTGTCTCTTTGGGGGGCGGTAAAGAATGTTATAACCAAGCCCTTCCGCCGGGGCGGCAAGGTTGAGACCTCTCTTATCGAGCAGTACTCCTACCCTAAGCGCGGCCCCGGACAGCTGTGGGAGACTATGGCCGAGGAGATAGAGAAGGCCGGCGGACGTATCGTACACGGTGCAAAGGTAGTGAAGGTCAATACCGAGAACGGCAAGATCGTCTCGGTAATTGCAGAGACAGGCGGCGAAGAAAAAGAATACCGTGCAGACGTATTTTTCTCCTCAATGCCGGTAAAGGACCTGGTAGCGGCTATGAACGACGTGCCTGAGGAGGTTTCCGTTACCGCCGCAGATCTGCCCTATAGAGATTTCATTACCGTCGGACTGCTTCTTGACAGAATAAATCTTAAAAACGAAACAGATAAAAAGACCCTCGGCAATATAGTCCCTGACTGCTGGATATACATCCAGGAAAGGGAAGTGAGACTTGGCAGACTTCAGATATTCAACAACTGGTCTCCCTATATGGTATCCGACCCTGAAAACAATGTATGGATCGGCCTTGAGTATTTCTGCGACGAGGGTGACGATCTTTGG
>JAFQUL010000025.1 GCA_017408535.1 Clostridia bacterium | reverse complement strand
GGTACAGTACTCGACAAAATTCGTTTTTTGGGGTATAATACAGTAGCATATATTTTTTCCAAGAGGCGTTGAAAATGAAGGAAAACAAGAAGGAATACAAATATAAAGAATATATTGCCAACGTAATGCCCTGTATTTTTTACGGGGTAGTATGCGGTGCTGTTACCGGTGCTTTTACTTTTTTCTTTAAGCTGACGGCGAAATGGGCAGAAGAGATATCGAGATGGGTATACTCTGCATCCCGTGGGTCATGGATATGGATCAGTGCGGTATTCTGCGGCCTTGTGCTGCTGGGGTCATGTATGGCTCTACTCCACAAAAAGCTCCCCGAGGTAAAGGGCGGCGGCATACCGAGAAGCGAGGGCGTTTTGCGCGGAGTTCTGTCATTTAAGTGGCTTAGAACTCTTGTAGGTACATTTGTCGGCAGTATGATAAGCTATATCGGCGGTGTACCTCTCGGCAGTGAAGGCCCTGCGGTGCTTATGGGTACCGCTATAGGCGGTATGTGCGGCAGTATTTCAAAAAACCGCTCAACCTGGAGCAGATACGTTATGACCGGAGGTGCCGGTGCCGGATTTGCGGTAGCAACAGGCTCCCCCTTTTCGGGAATACTCTTTGCTCTTGAAGAGATACACAAGCGTTTTACCCCTATGCTGGTGCTTATTGTATCGATATCTGTTGTATCTGCCACAGCTGTAAACCGTCTGCTCTGTTCAATTTTCGGTATGAGTGCGGAGCTGTTTGATTTCGGTGTGCTCCCGGCACTTGAATTATCTCAGATCGGACATCTTATTCTCGCAGGTCTCCTGATAGCTCTCGGAGTAGGACTATTCGACGTGTCCATTGCTCTTTTCGGCCGACTGACGGAAAGGCTGAAAAAATATATTAACGGTTACATTAAAACAGTCGCGGTATTCGTTATTACTGGTCTGTTCGGATTTCTTTTTGCCGATGCGATATACAGCGGTCACGATGTGATCCATCACGTAACGGAAAACAACAGAACGGTCATATATCTGGCAGTGCTTGTTGCAGTCCGCCTCATTATGATGCTGCTCATAACCGACAGCGGTGTTACCGGAGGAATATTCATTCCTACCCTGGCTATCGGCGCGCTGACCGGTGCACTTATCGCAAAGCTTCTTGTCTTTATGGGAATGCCGGGTGATACCTTCCCGGTTATCGTTATTCTCTGTACCTGCGGTTTTATCGGCGGTACTCTGAGAGCACCGCTTACGGCAACAGTGCTGTTCATTGAGCTGACCGGAAGTGCGGATAATCTTTTCTTTGCGGCGCTGGTGGTATTTACGGTAAACGCAGTAGTAGCACTTCTCAATCAAACACCCTTCTACGATATAGCACTTGAGAGGATGGAGGAGACTCAGAACCGCGGAAAGCAGCCGGTGATCGCCTATTTTGAAATGCGGGTATCCCACGGCGCCTTCGTGATCGGAAAAACAGTAAGAGATATAATGTGGCCGTCGTCAGCGGTGGTGACCGGAGTTACACGTGCCAGTGAAGCAGAGGAGGATATGGACCACGACGGAGAAAAGAAGCTTCTTGAAGGAGACACCGTGACTCTCCGTGCCAAGTTCTATGATGAGGATGAGATACGCGCGTTGCTATCCGGCCTTGTGGGCAAGGACCACGAGATAGTCCGCAAGTAAAAACAAAACGAAAAAATTCCTGCTGCTGCAGGAATTTTTTTATTCGTGTTTATGCACCCAGGAGGTCATCCATTATTTCTTCTGCGGTGACTGGGGTAACGGTGCCTCTAACAAATTTTTCGTAAAATGATACTGCCTCGCTGTAGCTCCGTGACACGTCTCTGAGGAGCTTTTCGTCTCTGGTGCCGTCATCTCCTATGCGGATAACTGATATGGAATAGTATTCCCTCAGGACATTCCCATCATAACCGTCATATACGGTATCATCGCATCTGACCAGGCGGTAGACAAGGACAGAGCTACTGCCCAGATTTTTGATGGAACAACGCACGGTGCTCTTTTTGATACCGTATCTTCTTTCGCCGGGGATCGCTCCGTTCTTTACCATAACCTCTATCTCCTCTTCTCTCTTACTGTCGCTTCTGTAAAAATTATATCATATTTTTGCAAGACTTCAAGTTCAAGAAAACGCAGTCAAAAAGCCGTCTTTTACCAATTTCTGTAAACTGACGGCGTTTTTTTGCTTTTTTCGGGGAAAAATGTAGGAATGTGATGTCAAAAAATATAGGATAAAAAGGTTAAATGTATAAAAATTCTGGGATTATTTTGATTTATTTTTAATAGTTGCAGAATTTCTTTATATTTATGCATATTTATTCTTTTGCATATCTTATTTTTCGACATTATACCTTTAACTATATCCAATTATTACAATGTTTTTATAAATTATGGTATATAAGCCGGACTTTTGGTAATATATGTCGATTTTTCCTTTATTTTATCATTGTTTTTCAGATTTTGAAATGCTATAATCAAGCAAGAAAATATATAAGATCAGACCAAATATCTGCATTATATTTTTATATTAAAGTGCTGTTTTTTTATATAATATCGAATGTTGATTCTTTTTTGAGTATATTTATAAATATTCATCAGTTATTCACTGTTTTGTGTATTTTTATACTGTTGGAGGTGTTTTTGTTTGAGAAAGCGGCTTTCGGAAATAAAGAGCTTTAAGCTGTCGGGAGGCTCTAACCTTATTTTGTCCTTTGGATTATCTGCCATTATCTTCAATATTATTTACATAATCGGAGCGGTATTTTTTTCAGAGGGGGAGAGACGGCTCAGAAGTATAGTACTCCTTCCCTTTTGGGCAGAGCATATATTTATGTCCCTAGTTCTTGTGGTTGGGGGAGCGCTATTCTACGATTACATAGTAAAGAGAAGCTGTCAAAAGTAAGAAACCGCCGCAGGTCTTTTTTCCTGCGGCGGTTTTGTACTGATATTATATTTTTCTGAGAGTTACTTCCGTTTCTGCCTTTTTGAAGGTACACTCAAAGGTAAATACCCTGTCATCTTTTGACATAAGCACACCGAGGGTGATGTTATCGCCATCGGTATGAAGTTCGTCATAGAGCCAGAAGGCACCCATTGGGTCACCATTTACCTCGGTAACTCCGCTCAGGGTAATACGGCTTATATTTGAGTAGCTATACTCGGTATCGAGAGTAAGCGTCACTGAGTCATCCTCGCACAAGTACCCGGTGACTGCTGCATCGTGAAGGGCAAACCCATCATTTGTAAAACACGGGGGAAGAGACTCTTCTATACCGAAATAATACTTATCATAGTCTGCAAGGGTATCTTTTACTTTACAGTCACATTCCTTTGCCAGACGGTCAAGCTTTTTCTTTGCCTTGGGCGGCAGGAGAGATATACCGATGAAACGGCGGTCGGGGATCATTGACAGAATTTCCTCAGGAAGAAGAGCGGATATTCTCTCTGTCTCCTCCTCTGCCGTTTTTCTGTATTCAGCTCTCAGCCTTTCCTCGTCATATTTCTCACGGCCGTCAAACATAGCCTTAAATTCATCAACCGATGCCTCATAGTCCTTTTTGATAGCATCCTTTTCTGTGGCCGGGAGAAATGACATAGACACAGGGTCGGGAGCGGGGAACTGGTCGATAAAGGTCATCTTTGATACCTTTTTTTCATAGGAAAGCTGGTCTTTTACCCACTTTTCATATTGCCTGTCGTAGTCACCGTCACGGGGGTCTGCCGCCGCGGTGCAGCTCTTAAAATTAAGTCCGAGGGATGCCAGCTGTACGGCTCTATACCACTCGGGAGTAAAAAATTTCATTCTGAAGCTCCTTTCGGGAGGTTTATTCTGCTGGGAGAGGATCTTCGCTGAAGACAAATACAGTATATGAACCTACGCTGTCACTTGAAACAAGATAATCAGCGGCATTTACGTAGCTCAGTGACCGGAGATATTTCATCTTATCCGAGGAATCGAGTATTACGAAATATTCCTCTCGGTCAGCACCGTACCAAAGCGAATCGGTCTGATAGGGATACATCTCTATATCTCCGCTGTCGCGGACACGGATGCCCAGTACCTTAATATCAGGGCCTTCAATGACGGAAATAGCCTGCGCCTCCCAATAATCGGCATAGCCGTAGGTAAGACCGTTTTCTGTAAGATATTCAGACAGCTCGTATAGATGCTCGTTATCCTCGTTCTCACTCGGAAGGCAAGCAGTCTCGGCTCCTGCTACTATACCGACGGCAAGAATAAATATGAGGATAAGGCAGGATATACGCTTAGCTACAGCACCGTGAGAGAAAAGCTCCCAAAGGAAAGCGAGAGTTGCCAATACCCCGGTACCGTACATGGGAATTAGTCTCCAGTTAGCCGCGGCAAGCTTTCCGAACACAAAGCCGAAAAGCACGAAGGCGGAAACGAAGAAATGAGCAAGGGTGATTATTCTGACACTTCTGTGTTTCAGCTTACGGTATTTTGCCGCCGCAAGTATAGGCACGATAAGTACTGCAAGACCGAATACTATCCTTAAGATATTAATAACGGAGGCAAAGTCAAAGAGAGGGGCATTCTGTACTACAGACACTCCGATAAGTGAGAAATACTTTTGCGGAAAGGACAGAAAGTTCTCTACCCAATCGTTCATTGAGTCATAGGTGGAATAGCCCTGGGCATAGCCGGCGGTAACGCCGCTTGAAAGCACCTTCATTACCGCCATACCGATCAGGGTCGATACGCCGAGGATAAGAAGAGACAGTCCTGCGGGGATATTTTCCCGTGAGAAAAGCTTTTTGTCCCCGTCAAGAAGAGTGTCTATAAACAAAGCAAAGATAACGGGGGCGGTGGAAAGCACGATCACCTGCAGACCGTCAGTTGCCACACCTGCGCCAAGCACAGCGGTAATGACAGCCATAGCGGATATATGCAGGACAGACCTTTTCTTTTCAAGGCATGCGATAAGACGCAACACCGCACCGATAAGCAGGGCAAAGAACAGTATTCCGAGGCTATAGTAGATAACGTGTCCGTAGAACATTTCCCGCATCTTCTTTGATACCGAGAAGATCATAAGCATCACGCCGACAGAAGAGAAGGATGCCGGCAGCGACATACCCACAGATCGGAATACAAAATACAGTGCCGCCGCAAATATGAGGGTAAATATTATCATACCAACTGTATGTGCGGTAAGGGAAAAACCGAATATCCCGATAAGCGGCAACATAATAAGCTGACCGCCGAAGGGAAGAAGTGCTGAATAGAAGAAGGTACTGCTGACGGTTTTTCCCGACTCGTAGCTTGCGTTTGCCCAGTAGAGAGTATCTGAGCAATCGGCATGAAACTCGGCGGCAGAGGGCCCTACGATATAGTATACGGATATTCCGAGAGAGATAATGAGAACGATAAGAGAAACGGCATACGCAGTTATCTTTTTTGCCTTATTCAACTGTCACACCTCTCATTCTGCCTTTTTGGTCTCGTGATACTCCTTCTCGGTGTTCACGTTCCAGATATCCGAGCGGTCGCTGTCCCCGCGGGAGAAGGCTCTCACTGCGGTGATAGCGGTAAGCATTGAGTGATCCATATTGTTATAGCGATGCTGACCGTTACGGCCGATGCAGTACAGATTCTCAATTGAATCGAGATGCTCTCTGATAACGGAGAAGTTTTCATATCCGTCAAAGTAGGCAGGATATGCCTTTTTGACCTTAATTCTGACTGCATCCTTCACTGCATCTTCATCAATTATACCGATGGAAACAAGCTCGTTCTTTGCGAAGGTGATAAAATCTTCGTCAGACATACTCCAAAGATCGTCACCCTCGTCACAGAAATACTCAAGACCGATCCATACATTGTTTTCGGGGTCGGATACCATATAGGGAGACCAGTTGTTGAATATCTGAAGTCTGCCAAGTCTCACTTCCCTTTCCTGGATGTATATCCAGCAGTCAGGAACTATATTGCCGAGGGTCTTTTTATCTGTTTCGTTTTTAAGATTTATTCTGTCAAGAAGCAGTCCAACGGTAATGAAATCTCTGTAGGGCAGATCTGCGGCGGTAACTGAAACCTCCTCAGGCACGTCGTTCATAGCCGCTACCAGGTCCTTTACCGGCATTGAGGAGAAAAATACGTCTGCACGGTATTCTTTTTCTTCGCC
>JAFQUL010000184.1 GCA_017408535.1 Clostridia bacterium | reverse complement strand
GTGCCGGGGATGCAGATACTCTTCTCCGCCTGATGAGGTGTAACGGCGGCGACGTCACCGTAGTGCCTGCGGTCTCGGCGGGCGGTGGGATCGTATCCTCCAGCCGCATACGCAGTCTGATAGAAAAAGGTGAAACCGAGGAGGCGGCAGAGCTGCTGGGACGGCCGTTCTCGGTAAGTCTTCCCGTGGTGCACGGGAAACAGCTGGGACGTACTCTCGGCGTTCCTACAATAAATCAGAATTTTCCCGAGGGGCATATCATACCGAGAACGGGAATATATGCCTCTACCGTCAGCGTGGGAGGTGACACCCTTCCCGCTATAACCAACGTGGGCTGCCGTCCTACCTTTGACGGCGACGGCCGCATTAACTGTGAGACACACATTATAAACTACAGCGGTCTGCTCTACGGAGAAACGGTACAGGTGTGCTTTTATAAGCGGCTCAGAGAGGAGATGCACTTTTCTGTCCCCGAGGAGCTGACAGAGCAGATAAAACGCGATGCCGCGGCGGCCTGCGAATATTTTTCCGACCGCAGTAAAGTATAATGCAACTATAAAACAAGGAGAAAGATGTGAAAATAATACAGAGGGTACTTACCCTGTTCCTTACCGCAGTAACGGTCATCCCGCTTTTTTCGGTAACCGCGGCGGCAGAGGAAGAGGTGCCGAGCCTTGAACACGCAACCTCCGCATATCTTTATAACATAGAAAACAACACGGTGATATTCGAAGAAAACACCGGGGAAAGAGTATACCCCACCGCAACGGTAAAAATGATGGTGGGACTGGTAGCCATCGAACAGCTGTCAGGCCGGCTTGACGAGGAGGTCACCGTCACAAAGAAGATGCTCAGAGACGTTATGGGCAATAACATCAGTCTGAAGGAAGGGGAGCGGGTCAGCTTCCGTGACCTTATTGCCGCCACTCTCGTGGGCGGTGCAAACGATGCGGCCACAGTTCTGGCCTTTGCAATTGACGGCAGTCTTTCAGCCTTTCTTTCACGAATGAACGCCCGTGCGGTATCCCTCGGTGCTGTCAATACCAACTATACAAATGCCAGCGGAATGCACGATGAAGCAATGTATACCACCTGTGCTGACACCGCAAAGATAGCTATGGAAGCATATAAGAACAAAACTTATATGGAGTACAGCTCCCTTGACAAGTATATCATGCCCGCAACAAATATTTCCGGCGAGCGCACGATCCACAGCAAAAACGCACTGATATCAAGAGCTATCGAAACCAAATACTACTACAAGTATGCCCGCGGCCTCAGTGCGGGCTTCACAAAGCAGGGCGGTTACGCCGTAGCAACCACCGCCTCTTATGACGGTGCGTCATACCTGTGTGTGGTCATGGGCGCGGAATACGATGAGAGCACAGATACCATCTACTCATACGTTGAGGCTACAAAGCTTCTGAGATATGCTTTTTCAAATTACGGCTACAGAAACGTTATAGAGGAAGGGGACATCATAGCGGAAATGACAGTTACCATGTCTGACGACGTAGACTTTGTCTCCTGCATTGCAGACGGAACAGTATCCTGCTATATGCCATATTCCGATGACATTGATTTCGTAGTACAAAAGACGGTAAAGCTTGAGAGCGACTCGGTGACAGCCCCGGTAGAGAAGGGCCAGCGGCTCGGCATGGTCACCTTGATGTATAATGACCAGATAGTGGGCAACGTGGATCTGATAGCCGCCTCAGACGTAAAGAGAAGTGAGTTTCTCTACGTTCTTGAGAGGATAAAGGCATTCGCCTCAAGCAGGTTCTTCATCGCCACCGCGGTATCGGCGGTTATTCTATTTATCGCATACGTTCTCATAAACTCCGCAGTCAGATACCGCAGGACCATGAGACACAGATAACGAAAACAGCAAATACCAAAAGTACTTTTGAGACCTGGGGCCAGCTTCTGAAATTTATATTTCGGTCACTACGATTGCATAGAAAAATACGGGAGCCTGCAAAAGACTACCGTATTTTTCTTTTTGTGTATCCAAACTCTGTTGTCCCTGAAAACAATATATGACAAAACATGTTCTGAACACCCCCTGCAGAAATATAAATCATTAACACCGTTATATTGTTTATTTTCGGTTTAGAATGTATATGTAAAATTTTCTGTAAACAACCATAGGGAGAGTGGCACAGTCATATGGAAAAATGGTTCAAGCTTATTCGAAAAATAACGATACCTCCGGTTTTTGCGGCAGTACTTTTGATCATCGTTTATATTACGCATTCAAACTGTTCTGGAAGCTTGTGGCACCTGTTCGGAACACTGTTTTTCCTTAGCATCCTGCCGACACTTTCCTATCCGTTACAAAAATATATTCCCAAATACAAAGACAGAGGCCGTGAAGGTCAGCGCAGTCTTGCAATGATATTCTCCTTCTTTGGATACCTGATCGGAACGTTCACAGTGTTCATTTTTTCTGCACCGGCCGAGTTTAAGATCATCTGTCTCGAGTACCTGCTTTGCGGTATAGGAATACTATTGCTGAATAAAGTATTTAAGATCAAAGCAAGCGGCCACGCATGCGGAATTGTCGGTCCTGTGCTTCTGTTACTGTACTTCGGACTGTACATTCCCGCAATTATCGGGACCGTGCTGATCATACCCGTATATATATCAAGCATTCAAACGAAGCAACATTCCCTGCCGCAACTGATCGGCGGAAGTTCCGTCCCTGTGGTCGTATTACTGATGATTACGATTTTTACCGAGGCATTTATAACTTGGTAACAAAAAGAGGTGACAATAAATGTTCCATATTCTTGTAGTAGACGATGATAAAAATACGAGGATGTATTTTGAAGCGGTGCTAAAAAATAACGGCTACACCGTGACTGTGGCAAAAAACGGAGAAGACGCACTGTACGCGATGGACAAAGAACATATCGACCTTGTTGTGCTTGATATTATGATGCCGAAGATGGATGGGTATGAATTCACGCAAACGCTGCGCAGGTGTGACAGCAATCTCCCTATTCTGATGGTCTCCGCCAAACAGCTCCCAACAGACAAAAACAAGGGGTTTGCCGTTGGTACTGACGATTATATGACAAAACCCGTCAATCAAGATGAATTTTTATATCGCATCAAGGCTCTCCTTCGCCGTGCAAAGATCGCAAACGAACGAAAGATAGTCGTGGGGGATATCGTCCTTGATTACGATTCTCTGACGGTAACAAAAGGTAATGAAACTCAAGAGCTTCCGCAAAAGGAATTTATGCTACTTTATATGCTCTTCTCCTACCCCGGAAAGATCTTCACCCGTATTCAGCTGATGGATGAGATATGGGGTGCGGAAAGTGAAACGGGATGGGAGACAGTCACCGTACATATCGGCAGACTCAGAAAACGTTTTGAGGGATGGAATGAATTCGAAATTCAGTCTGTTAGAGGTTTGGGGTACAAGGTGGTAAAAAAGGTATGATAAAAACGCCTCAATTAAGCATAAAAAAAATAAGAGAGAAAACGTCAAGAATGTCCTTGACGCTTGCTTTTTCGATATTTGTCTTTGCTATCCTGCTCTCGGCGATCGCGCTGACCGCACTTGGCTTGTGGCTGCTTACCAAAGCAGGTATAATAGTGGACATAAACGGAAAACTTCAGCTTGGTCAGGTAATTCTGTTTATGTCACTGATCAGCCTGATTATAGGTGCAGTTACCACTTTCTTCAGCAGCCGCCTTCCACTAAAGCCTGTAAACGAGATCATTAATAAGATGAACCGTCTGGCAGCGGGGGACTTCAAAACACGCCTGAAATTTGGAGATACAATGTCTGCACACCCTGCGGTAAAAGAACTTACAACAAGTTTTAATACTATGGCAGAGGAACTCGAAAACACGGAACTGCTCCGAAGCGACTTTATAAATAATTTTTCTCACGAATTCAAAACACCCATCGTTTCGATAGCGGGCTTGGCAAATTTACTTGAAGCGGGTGATCTTACAGAGGATCAGCGTATTCAGTATGCCCGTGCCATTCGTGAGGAATCCATGCGTCTTTCCTCTATGGCAAGCAACATATTGAATCTTACCAAAGTTGAAAATCAGACCATTCTTACCGATGTGTCTTCTTTCAACCTTTCTGAACAAGTACGTTCAGCTGTACTGTTACTCGAAGAGAAATGGGCGGTCAAAAGCATTGATCTTCAGCTCGATTTCGATGAAATTGTGATAGAAGCCAACGAGGAAATGCTGAAGCAAGTATGGATCAATCTCATTGATAATGCCGTAAAATTTTCCCCTCGGTGCGGTACGGTCGAGCTTGAAATTCTCGACATGGGTGAAAATCTTTGCGTCAAAGTCAGTAATACAGGCAGCGAGATCCCAGAGGAAAAACGCGAAAAGATCTTTTCAAAATTTTACCAGGCAGATGAATCTCATGCAACACAGGGGAACGGTATCGGCCTTGCTATTGTAAAAAACATTGTTAGGCTGCATAGAGGAGAAATAAGAGTAAACAGCGGTAACGATATTACTTCCTTTTCCGTTATGCTGCCAAAAACACAATTATCATAGGAGGCACAGTTGAAATACGTACTTTGTGTGTTGATCGGATATTTGATAGGTGTTATCAATCCGTCATATATCATAGCAAAATCACATGGCTTTGATATACGAAAAAAAGGTTCGGGAAACGCCGGGGCATCAAATGCATTGATCCTATTTGGGAAGGTGCTTGGCATTGGATGTGCCTTGCTTGATATAGCAAAGGCAACCTTTGCCATATGGCTTTCGGAAAAGCTATTCCCGGGGCTCGCTTACAGCTTAGCCGCCACAGGTGTTGCGTGTATTATCGGACACGTGTTCCCATTCTATATGAATTTCCGCGGCGGAAAAGGCCTTGCCTGCCTTGGCGGGATGATCCTTGCGTTTGACTGGCGTGTTTTTCTGATCATGCTTACAGCCGAAGTGCTTGTAGTAATCATAACCGACTATATCTGTTTTGTTCCGATTACCGCATCGCTTGCATTTCCGATCATATACGGCATCATGCGGCATGACTTGTACGGAGCACTGTTCCTCGCCATTATTTTTCCGCTTATGTTATTTAAGCACAAGGAGAATTTAAAACGGATCAAGCAAAATACGGAGATGCCGTTCAGTTTCCTGTGGAACAAAGATAAAGCTCTTGCAAAAACAAATATCGCAAAAAGATAAATGCTTAAAAGTATCGGGCAGAGCCGTCTTGGCGCTGCCCGATTTCTTTTTGAAAGAATATTTGTAAGTTTCGATTCAGTTTAGAAACCGGCTGTAGAATTATGCCGTAAAATGAATTTTTCTTTCCTACCAAAGGAGATATGAAAAATGAAAGAAGTAAACAAACCAAAAAAAATGCTGCGGAACTTCTATCTTGCAGCTCTTGCCGTACTCCTTTTGCTGAATATGGTCGTAATGCCTATGCTGATGAATGCACAGGTGAAAGAAGTTGATTACGGTACCTTCATGTCAATGACTGAACAGGGAGATATAGGTCTTGTTCAAATCCTTGAAACCGAAAACTATATTACGTTTACGGATAAAGCCGAAAACCAGGTTTATAAAACCGGAATCGTCAACGATCCCGGGCTTACCGAACGCTTGCATAAGGCAGGTGCAAGGTTCTCCGGGGAGATAATTGAACAGCCAGGTATTTTTTCACAGATCATTTTTAATTGGGTTCTCCCCATTGCAATGTTTATGATTATCGGTCAGCTTATTTCCAAGCACATAATGAAGAAAATGGGCGGACAGAACTCCATGATGTTCAATATGGGCAAGAGCAATGCCAAAATATATGTCAAATCGGATAGCGGAATTAAATTTTCCGACGTTGCGGGAGAGGATGAAGCCAAAGAAAACCTTACCGAGATCGTGGACTATCTTCATAATCCCAAAAAGTATACGGAGATAGGTGCTAAAATGCCCAAGGGGCTTCTTTTGGTAGGTCCTCCCGGTACCGGTAAAACTATGCTTGCCAAAGCCGTTGCAGGTGAAGCCGGAGTGCCGTTCTTTTCTATGTCGGGCTCGGAATTTGTAGAAATGTTCGTCGGTATGGGTGCCTCCAAAGTAAGAGATCTCTTTAAGCAGGCAAAAGAAAAGGCTCCCTGTATAGTATTCATTGATGAGATCGATGCTATCGGCGGTAAAAGGAACAACGGAAATATCGGCGGTCATGACGAGCGTGAACAGACCTTGAACCAGCTCCTTACCGAAATGGACGGATTCGAAGACAATTCAGGTGTCATAATCCTTGCTGCCACAAACAGGCCCGAAATATTGGACCCCGCTCTCACCCGTCCGGGCCGCTTTGACAGGCGCGTTCCCGTGGAGCTTCCCGACCTCAAGGGGCGCGAAGAGATCCTCAAGGTTCACGCAAAAAAGGTCAAGATGGATTCGAATGTGGATTTCACTCAGATTGCCCGTGTGGCATCAGGCGCATCGGGTGCGGAACTTGCCAACATAGTCAATGAAGCAGCTCTTCGTGCTATTCGTCAAGGTCGTAAGACGGCATCACAGGCAGACCTTGAGGAAAGCATTGAAACAGTTATTGCCGGTTATCAGAAGAAGAACGCTATCCTTACAGACAAGGAAAAGATGATCGTGTCATATCACGAGATCGGCCACGCTCTTGTGGCAGCAAAGCAGACGAATTCTGCTCCCGTACAAAAGATCACCATCGTTCCCCGTACATCGGGTGCCCTCGGCTATACCATGCAAGTGGACGAAGGCAACCGTTATCTGATGACCAAGGAAGAGATCGAAAACAAGATTGCAACCTTTACCGGCGGACGTGCAGCTGAAGAAATTGCCGTTGGATCCATTACGACCGGTGCATCCAATGACATAGAGCAGGCAACTAAGCTTGCCAGAGCCATGATAACCCGATTCGGTATGAGCGAAGATTTCGGAATGGTCGCTCTTGAAACCGTAACGAATCAGTATCTCGGCGGAGATGCTTCACTTGCTTGCTCTGAAGAGACCGCAAATGAAATCGACCGTCAGGTTGTAGCTCTTGTTAGGAGGCAATATGAAAAGGCAAAGCAAATCATTGCCGAAAACAAACCCAAGCTTGATCAGCTTGCTCAGTATCTCTATATCAACGAAACCATTACGGGTGATGAATTTATGGAAATTTTGAATCAAGAATAAAACGCACAAGGAGAGAATTGAATGAGAAAGGTAAAAATAATAACCGATTCCTGTGCAGACCTGACTGCAGAACAACTTTCAAGATATGATATTGACTACGCAAAAATGTCAACCGTCTATAACGGAGTGGAGTCTCCCGCACTTCTTACCTGGAGCGATGAAGAGGCACATGTACTATACAACATTATGAGAGACGGAAATCGTATTACCACGGCGCAGGTATCCGTGGAAGAATTTCAAAGGATCTTCTACGAATATTTGAAGCAGGATATGGACATCGTCTATATCGGATGTTCTTCCAAATCCTCCGGCTCCGTCAATACCGGTTTTGTAATTGCAAAGAAGCTGATGGAGGCATATCCCGAAAGTAAGATCATTTGTATCGACTCCCTTAACGCAAGTATGGGTGAAGGTATGCTCGCCATTGAGGCGGCAAAGATGGCAAATGAGGGTGCAACAGCCACGGAAATTGAAAAACACATCCTTTCTGTAAGAAAAAAGGTGAATCAGTACGTTACCGTTCACTCCTTGGACGCGCTCAAACGTGCAGGCAGAGTCAAGGGCTCTGCAGCATTCTTCGGCAATCTCATGGGAGTAAAGCCGATCATTATTGCCGATGCAAACGGTGACCAGGCCGCATACAAGAAGGTCAAGGGTAGACAAAAGTCTTTTGAGGAAATTGTCTATGCTGAAGGCTTCTATTGTGGATCCCGAGAATCAGGTGATCTATTTTACCCACGCGGACTGTTCGGCGGAAGAGGTTAAAACCTTGGTAACCCTTATCAAGCAGGAAATTCCTTGCCGTGGCGTTGAGGTTGGATATATCGGACCGATTATCGGTGCCTCTATCGGACCCGATGCCGTCGGTATTTGGGGATTTGGACAAGAAGTAACTTATAAAAACGGAGACTGAACGATGAAGACACTGGACGGAATTCTTTTCGCACGAATGGTAAACTTTGGAGCGGCAAATCTAAGATCACACGTAAAAGAGATCAATGACTTAAACGTGTTCCCGATCCCTGACGGGGATACAGGAGATAATATGCTGCTCACCATCATGGGCGGTGTTCACAAAGATTTAGACTGCGAGGTACTGTGTGAGGTGGCAGGACGTGTATCCGGTGGAATGCTCATGTCGGCAAGGGGGAATTCGGGAGTCATCCTTTCGCAGTTTTTTGAAGGTATTAAGAACGGATTTTCAGGTCTGCATACTGCAAATGTAAGAGAAATCGGCGAGGCATTCCGCCAAGGTGTAAAACAAGCTTATGGCTCGGTCATGACTCCTACCGAAGGAACGATCCTGACCGTTGTACGTGAGGCGACGGAATATGCCTGCGGGCAAAATACGGATACGGCAGAAGCTTTTTTGGATGCGTTTATCAAGGAAGCGAAGGCTTCTCTAAAGCGAACCCCCGAGCTACTCCCCGTGCTGAAAAAGGCAGGCGTGGTGGATTCTGGTGCGGCGGGACTGATCTACATCTTGGACGGAATGATGAAAGCCGCACTTGGTGAAGACGTGTCGGAACTGACCGCTGCCGCAGAACAGACAGAAGAGCTTGATCTTGATGCCTTTGACGAGGATAGTGTATTGGAGTTTGGCTACTGCACCGAGCTTCTCATTCGATTACAAAACGCTAAGACCGATATCCCGGGCTTTGACGTAAAGGTTATAACCGATTATCTTATGACCATCGGTGATTCCATTGTAACCGTCCGCAACGGCAGTATCGTAAAGCTCCACGTACATACGATGACACCGCATAAAGTACTTGGTTTCTGCCAGAGATACGGTGAATTTCTCAAGGTCAAAATTGAGAATATGTCCTTACAGCATAATAACACCGTGCCCGAGAAAAAAGGAACCGCCCCTGCAAAGGAACGAAAAAAATACGGTGTGGTTGCGGTTGCCTCGGGAGAGGGGCTAAAGCAGACCTTCAGAGAAATAGGAGCTGACGTCATCGTTGACGGCGGTCAAAGTATGAATCCCTCGGCCGAGGATTTCATTGCCGCATTTGATGAAGTAAACGCTGATGCGATCTTCGTATTTCCCAACAACGGGAACATTGTGCTTGCCGCACAGCAGGCAGCCCGTTTGTATAAAAGCTCCGATGTGCATGTCATCGAAAGCACCACCATTGGTGCAGGTTACGCCGCACTTTCTATGTTAGATACCGGATCGGATGATGTAGATGCCATCGTAGACGATCTTAATATAGCAATGGAAGGCGTTGTGACAGCTGAAATATCTCATTGTGTCAGAGATGCTGTAATTGACGGCAAAGAGATACATAGGGGTGATTATATCGGTTTTGTTGGGAAAGATGTGCTCGCTGTATCCGAAAACAGACTAACGGCCGTTTGCGAGAGCATAGATGAGTTAAACTTATCAAAATTCGATTTCTGCATTCTGATCCGCGGTAACGATGCGACCGACAGGGAAGCTGATCAGATCAAGGAATATATAGAAACACGGTACAAAAACAAGGAATATTACATCATAAATGGCGGTCAAGACATTTATGATTACATCATAATTGCGGAATAAAACGGAGGCTGTCATGAAGATATTTCTCTACATATCTGCGGCGATATGCGGTTACATTATTGCAGGAATGAATCCGGCGATCACTTTGTCGAAATCAGTTTATAAAAAGGACATTCGTGAATGCGGTAGCGGAAACCCGGGCTTTACCAATTTCAAGCGCACCTTCGGTAACAAATGGGCCTGGTGGGTACTTGTATTTGATCTCTCCAAATCCGCAGTTTCCGTGGGGCTTTTTGCGTGGTTATTGTCTCGCCAAGGTGTAGATTTTCAGTTTGCGGCGGCCTATACGGGAATATTCTGTATGCTGGGGCATGCGTTTCCTCTGCAATATAAATTCAAGGGCGGTAAGGGGTTCCTCGTCTGCCTTTCAACAATATTCATCATAGACTGGCGCGTAGGACTGATAGCAACCTGTGTCATGAGCATATTACTGCTTACTACAAAATACATGTCGGTTTCTACAACGGTAGCTATGCTTCTTTGTCCGATCCTACTGATTCCGTTCGGCACAGCGCTTCCTGTTATTCTGATGTCAACGACTTGCGTTGTGTTTATGGCGATAAGACATAAAGAAAACTTTATTCGGTTAATACAAGGCAAGGAAGCAAAGTTTTCCTTCAGAAGCAAAAAAGACTAAGACTATGTGTATCTACGGATAATTCATTTTTTCTTCTACCGGCCGTGGCAAACCGTGTCATAAAATTATCTACTGATGGGCATCACCGAGCTGTTTTCAAGGTGTTTTAACAAAAATACCCACCGAAGAAAACGGTAAGGTGGGCAATCTAATACGACCGGCCATCTCCTTCATCCAAACCGAAACCGGTCCCCCGAGATCATTGATCACGGGTTTGCGGTCTCATAAACATATATCTGTGTATAGCGGTCGTATCAGTTTATTTCCTATATTATATTTATTATATCATTTTATAACCAATAAATCAGAGCTTTTGCCGTCTTTCCGCCAATATTTTTATCCTACATATGGGTTAGAATATTATAAAAGGCGGTGTTTATATGAACGAAAAAGACTTTTCACTACGACTGGCAAGACTGCGAGGGAAAAAAGGCGTGTCTGCACGTGATATGAGCTTATCCATTGGTCAGAATCCCGGATATATCAACAATATAGAAACCGGGAAATCAATGCCGTCACTTACCGGCATTTTCTATATATGTGAGTATCTCGGCGTGACGCCCGGCGAATTCTTCGACCTTGATTCCGCCAATCCCGGGAAGATCGACGATATTGTGAAAGATCTGAAGCATCTCGATGATGCACAGCTTGATACGATCGCCGCATTGGTCAAAGGGCTGCGAAAAAAATAGACAAATATCATTCTGCGGGGGTGTCGCGCTTAAAATGCGGCACCCCCGTTTGGAGTCGAAAAGGGGTTGTCTCAATGAGACAACCCCTTTGAATCTGTAAGATTTTTTACCGTCTCTATATGTGGCAGTTTTAGAGATGAAACCCGTCGATCTCGCCCTTTTGCATAGCGCCGAAGATGCGGTGGCGGAGTCCTTTATTGTTTTTCTCAAGCTCACGGAGAAGACTTTTCATATTCTCCCTCTCGGTATGCTTGTCCTCCGGGCAGGTGCTCTCAACTATCGGAAGATATGTATGAGAGGCAAAGTAGCGGATATCCTTTTCCTCTGCATAAAGCAGAGGGCGGATCATTGTCAGATCGGTACGCGACAGGTATGACACGGGGGAGAAACAGCCTATCCTTCCTTCAAAGAAAAGATTCAGCATAAACGTCTCTACCGCATCGTCGAAATTATGCCCGAGCGCCACCTTGTTTACCCCTATCTCCTTCGCCGCCTCGTATATTGCGCCGCGGCGCATTCTGGCACACAGAGAACAGGGATTTGACTCTTTGCGGACGTTGAAGATTATGTCCGCTATCTGAGTTTTAATAACTGTGTAATTCACCCCGAGTGTACGGCAAAACTCCTCGACCGGAGAAAAATCCATCCCCGTAAAGCCCATATCTATCGTTATTGCCTCAAGGGTAAACTGCTTAGGATAAAAGCGTCTCAGCTCACTGAGGGCATAGAGAAGAGCAAGAGAATCTTTTCCGCCGGACACTCCGACCGCTATACGGTCCCCCTCCTCTATCATATTATAGTCGTCCACCGCACGTCTGGCGCAGGACAAAAGTCTTTTTATCTCTTTCATTTAACAGTACTTCCGATCACAGATGCAGTATCGCCTTTGCAATATTGAAATAAACTATCAGCGATATTGCATCAACTATTGTGGTTATAAGGGGACTTGCCATAACGGCAGGGTCAAATTTAAGGGCCTTTGCCAGCATGGGAAGTGATGCGCCGATGAACTTTGCAAGGACAACAGCCGCCGCAAGAGTAAGACAAACGGTAGCGGCGATCCCCATTGACAGGCGGTCAATAAGCATGACCTTCAGGAAGGTAGCGGCAGCGAGAGTAAGACCGCACAGCACCGCTATACGTATCTCCTTCCAGGCTATGCGGAAATAGTCACGGGGGCTGATCTCACCGAGAGAAAGACCGCGCATTATCATCATCGATGCCTGTCCGCCGGCATTACCGCCGGTGTCCATCAGCATAGGGATGAACATAGTCAGAGCAAGCTCGGTGGACAGTGCCGCCTCAAAGAAGCCAAGTATCTTTCCGGTAAAGGTTGCGGAAAGCATAAGGAAAAGCAGCCAGGGCACTCTTTTTGTATATGCGGAAAAGACTCCCGTCCTGAGATATGGCTTTTCAGAGGGGACGATAGCCGCCATCTTCTCCATATCCTCTGTAGCCTCTTCCTGGATGATCTCGATCGCGTCGTCGAAGGTAACTATTCCTACCAACCGGGACTCTCTGTCAACTACCGGAAGAGCATCAAGATCATACTTTGAAAGTCTCTGTACCGCGATCTCCTTGTCCTCCTCGGTAAATACCGAGATCACGTTGCACTCCATAATATCGGAAAGCACTACCGTCTTGTCAGAGGTAAGCAGCTGCCTTGCGGAGACAACACCCTTAAGCTTTCTGCTCTCGGTAACGTAGCAGTTATATATAGTCTCTTTGTCAAGCCCCACCGTCCTGATCTTGTCAAGTGCATCCTCGACCGTCATCTCCGGCCGAAGGTCGATGTACTCCACCGTCATGACACTTCCGGCAGAGTCCTCGGGGTAACTGAGTATATCGTTGATATGTTTACGTTTTTCCTTGGGAATGTATCTGAGTATCCTGTCCACCACGTTGGCGGGAAGCTCCTCCAGGGTATGGGCGGCATCGTCCGCCGCAAGAGAGGACATAACGGTAGTGACCTCTCCCTCAGAGAAGGAGAGTATCAGCTTGGTCTTAAGGTCATTGTCCATGTAGGAAAAGATGTCCGCCGCAAGTCCCTTGGGCAGTCTGCGGAAGCAGAGCGGGAGTATCGCCTCGTTTGACTCTGAAAGCTCAAGGAAAAACTGCGCGCCGTCAACGGGGTTGATATCGGGAGGGAGATTTTTCATCGCTTCTTTGCATTCTTCGCTGAGTATTTCTTTCTTGTCGTTCATAAATATCTCCCCTTTCTTTTCTTGCTGCCGAATCTCTTTGGCATCTCTTTTTATTATACCCGCTTTTATTCCGTAAGTCAAATTTTTTTACCCGCTAAGTGTAAAAGGTCCCCGCCAAACGGCGGGGACTTTTGTTAACGGTAGATCAGATGGTACCGCTGACGGTGAGAATACCGACCCCGGGAGTGATGATCCACGCTCCGGTATTGTCATCCCGTACAAAAGTAGCGGCGGGGACTTCCAACCGCCCGGGGACGGTAGAAAACGCTCCGGTGAGCTCGTCATAGGTGTAGTCCACACCTTCTGTAAGTACCTCACCGTCATAAGCAACGGTGATATTCTCGAGTATGGGGTCAAAGGTATCGCTGAGAGTCACGTCATCTGTTGCGGCGGTAGCGGTGTTACCTGTGTTCTGGATAAGAAAGCTGTAGGTGACCGTTCCGTTTTCAGTGACTGCAGCAGGCTCTATAGTCTTGGTAACCGTGAGGGCGGGGGATACGTCTGCAGACACCGTCTCGCTGGCGGTAATAGGTACAGCTATCCCTCCGCCGAATACGGTAACGTTGTTGACGATCTCGCTACCCGCTTCAAGAGGAGCAAAGGCGGTTATAGCAGCCTCGTATACTATGATAACGTTGCCGCCCGCAGGTACGTTGATACCGGTGACCGACAGGGGCGGACCTGCGCTGACACCGGGTGCGGCGGTAAGTACTCCGTTTACGTATACCCGCAGGGAACCTTCCATGTAGCTGAGGGGGTACAGAGTCTCTCCGCCGTAGATATATCCGCCCAGATCATCGGTAACTGTGACAGAGCTGAAAGCCGCTGTGCCGGAATTGACGATACTTACAACGTAAGTAACGTTATCCGAGCGAGAATAGCTGTCCGCTACCGCCGTCTTGGTCACGCTGAGTGTCTCCACCAGCTCTCCCGCAGCAATATTGGAGTTTATCACAGAGCCGTTATATGAAAGCTGAGCCTGGTTAAAAAACTGTGGCATAAATTCCTCCGTTTGATAATTAAAAATGTTTACCGCGGGGACTGCTGCCCCCGCATTTTCATTGTATGTATTTGGGCTCGAAAAAGTGCGAAAAAAGTCACAACAATGTATATTCGGGGAACAACTTTTTGTTGCAATATGACGGTATGTGTGATATACTTGAACCAATAAAGCACATAGTTTAAGGAAACATATGTAAACAGTAGATAGCAAAAAGGAAGGAACGAAAAATGAAGTTCAAAAAGCTGTTGTTTGTCACTGTAGTAGCAATTACCGCCATACTTATGCTTACAGTGAGTGCCTCCGCCACAGGCTTTATCAGAGGGGACTTTGATGCCGACGGAGATCTTGATGCGGATGATGCGGTATATCTTCTGTACCATCTTTATTTACCCGATGACTTTCCGGCATCGCAACCTGCAGATATAAACGGCGACGGGAAGGAGGACACTGAAGATGCACTGTATCTTCTCTATGGGGTATTGCTTCCCGATAGTTACCCATTCGCGGAATGTATCCAGCACATTCCCGTAAATGTACCGGCAATTGAACCGTCATGTCTTGGTGCCGGAAGCACTGAAGGAAGTTACTGTAAAACCTGCGGTATAACACTTGTTGAAACAACACCTGTATCTGCCCTTATTCATGAACGTTCTTCCGTAACAGATATCGTTTCACCAACCTGCGATAAAGACGGATACAGCCTCATATACTGTGCTGTATGCGACAGCAATTTCAAATCCGATTTTATCCCTTCAAGCGGGCACTACTTTGGTGAAGAGCAAATAACCCAAGTTCCCACCTGTACAGAAAGCGGTGTTTCCGAACAGGAATGTACTCTTTGCGGTGATAAGATCACAAAGGAGCTCTTCACTGCAGGGCACGAATACAGCGTAGATGAATCCGGAAATTCTGTCTGTACCGTATGCTCACACACCGTTGCCGCAGAGCAAAACATTCCTGATGAAGTTCCGTGCCTGCGTGATTGTCCGTCCGACTTCAGCTTTACCGTTGAAACAGACAAAGGTGAAAAACATATCTACGATAATCTTGTAATACGAAATATTGCAGCTGAAAAAGATGATCCCGACGGTAAAATAACCTTTGAAATAGTTGCTTTAGGCGGTGGAAAATACGAGATCATACCGGAAAGCAATTATACAGAGGGGACCACTTACTCTGCCCAGGCATCTGAAGACATTAAGATCACCGAGTCCGGCGGCTCATCTCTTGACTTTAAAATCGACAGCGAACCTCATTCTTCTTCAAAGTATAGCAAAAACCTCATTTTTATCAC
>JAFQUL010000183.1 GCA_017408535.1 Clostridia bacterium | reverse complement strand
GTCAACGTTCATCCAGTATTTGAGTGCTTCCTGAGAAGCAAATTCTTTATCATTCTTGGGGTCGCAGTAACGAAGGAAATACCATGAAGAACCTGCCCACTGAGGCATGGTATCTGTCTCACGCTTAGCGGGAGCACCGCACTTGGGACACTTACAGTTTACGAAATCCTCGAGAGTTGCAAGAGGGCTCTCGCCGCCCTGACCGGGTTCAAAGTTCTCCATTGCAGGAAGTTTCAGAGGAAGCTCTTCGTAAGGCACGCCTACGATACCGCACTTCTCACAGTGAACTATCGGAATAGGCTCACCCCAATAACGCTGACGGTTGAATGCCCAGTCCTTCATCTTGTACTGAACACCGCCTTCGCCAAGGCCCTTCTTCTCAAGCTCCTCTATCATTCTTGCGATAGAGTCCTTCTTGTTTGTATATCCGTTGAGGAAATCAGAGTTTATCATCTCACCGTCGCCGGCATAAGCCTCGACACTGATATCGCCACCCTTGATAACCTCAATTATGTCAATTCCGAATTTATTAGCGAAATCCCAGTCACGCTGATCGTGTGCGGGAACTGCCATTATTGCACCGGTACCGTAGCCCATCATTACGTAATCAGAGATATAAACAGGGATTTCCTTGCCGTTTACAGGGTTAACAGCCTTAAAACCATCGATGCAAACACCGGTCTTTTCCTTTACAAGCTGAGTTCTCTCAAACTCAGTCTTCTTTGAGCACTCTGCTCTGTATGCTGTGATCTCATCCATATTAGAGATCTTATCAGCGTATTTATCAATAAGAGGATGCTCAGGAGCCATAACCATAAAGGTTACACCGAAAAGAGTATCGGGGCGTGTAGTATATACGGTAAGAAGCTCATCGGTACCGCTAAGGGCAAACTTAACAAACGCACCGGTGGATTTACCGATCCAGTTCTCCTGCTGCATCTTGATGTTGGGAAGATAGTCAACATTATCAAGACCACAGAGAAGCTTGTCAGCATATTCTGTAATTCTCAGATACCAGACATCCTTGGACTTCTGAATGATATCAGAATGGCAGATATCACATTTACCGCCCTGGGAATCCTCATTTGAAAGGACCACCTTACAGGAGGGACAGTAGTTTACAAGAGCCTTATCACGGAAAACAAGTCCGTTGTCAAGCATCTTTCTGAATATCCACTGAGTCCACTTATAGTAGTCCTCTTCTGTGGTATCAACAACTCTTGACCAATCAAAGGAGAAGCCGACACGCTTAAGCTGCTGAGTAAACTTCTCAATGTTTTTGTCGGTTACGAGTCTGGGATGAGTGTTGGTCTTTATTGCGTAGTTCTCTGTGGGAAGGCCGAATGCATCAAAACCTATGGGGAAAAGAACGTTGTAACCCTGCATTCTTCTCTTGCGGGAAACAACCTCAAGTCCGGAATACGCCTTGATATGACCTACGTGCATTCCTGCACCGCTGGGATAGGGGAACTCAACCATAGAAAAGAATTTAGGCTTTTCGGAAAAATCTACCGCTTCAAAAGCCTTTTCTTCCTCCCAACGTTTTTGCCACTTGGCTTCAATTGTTTTGTAATCGTATCTCATTTTATGTCGCCTCTCAATTTTCTTCAAGATCAAGTTCTATTTCAGTGCCGTTGTCCCAAAGCTTTTCAAGCTTATAGAAATCTCTCATCTCGCGGTTAAACACGTGGACGATAACAGATCCAAAATCAAGTATAACCCATACACCCTCATTATAGCCTTCCATTCGGAGAGGGGGCTTGCCCCAAAGGCCGAGCTTATACTCAACCTCGCCCGCAAGTGCTTTGATCTGAGTGTTTGATGTACCCTCGCAAATAACGAAATAATCCGCTATTATCGTTTGCTCCTCTACGTGAAGAAGCTTTATATTTCTTGCTTTTTTATCGTCAAGCACCTTTACGATACCGTCAGCAAGCTCACGGGGAGTGGCATTTTCAAAAGATATATTTTTATCCTCAGGATTTTCAAAAAACATATTTGTTATCCTTTCTTTTTTATTTTGCCCCGGGGATCACCGGCGGCGAATTATTTATATCCTCAGCGTTATAGGCATCTCTGTAATAACGACCTTCCTCGGCCAGATAGATCTCATCAATATGAGCCTCACCGGATGTAAATACCGAATTTCTGTCAAAGAGACTGTCCACAATATCTATACCGTAAACGTTTACAAATTCATTTATAACCTTGAGAGTGTCTGTTCTTGCCATAACGTAATACCATGCACCGGAATCCACGTTTGCCCTGGTAGCATATCCGGGTAAGGTTACAAATGAAGCATTTTCGAGATCAACGCTTAGAATATTCTTAGCAAAAAATATCGCATCTGCGATAACTATATCAGTATCAACAAGACATTCAAATGCAGCACTGACAAGACCGGGAATAGTCGTCAAGGTAAAACTGCTCTTGAGCTGACGAAGGAAAGCGGACAGAAATATCTTCTGTGCGTCAACACGCCCAAGATCACCTTCGACAAAGTCAGACCTGAATCGCACAAACTGCTCAGCTTTATCACCGTCGAGGATCTGCTGACCCTTATCTATATTGATATAAAGGTTCTGTTCGGGATCACTGTAATGAAGATCATAAGGTACATACATCTCAACCCCACCAATAGCATCAACAATGGAGTTAAATCCCTCAAGATCAATGAGAATATGATAATCAATCTCTATACACATATTCTTTTCAATAACTGACGCAAACCTTTCAAGAGCAGCACTTATACTGTCTTTTTCGCCTGCATTCTTCGCTTCAGCGTGAAGCGCACCGTACAGATAATTGATCCTTCTGCCTGTTCCGTTATATTCTATATAGGTATCTCTCGGTATCTGAAGCACCGACAAACCGGAATTGACCGTATCAAAAGAGATAACCATTATAACATCGGTATTTTCTGCAACGTGGTCCTTTGCAACAAAAAGAAAGTTATAAACACCGTCTCTTCTCTTGTACTGCTCGGATGAGCCGGAACTGTCATCAGAGCTGCCGTTGTTACCGGGAACGGTATCCGCAAAAATATTTCCGCCGGTATCAAAGCCGGGAGTATGGTCCACATCCGGCTTGTAAAATCTCAGAAAAAGAACGCCGACCGCCAGAATAACGATAACCAGCGTGAATACAGTTACAACAATAGCGCCGCCCTTTCCGGGGGATCCGGACTTCACTTTCTTTCTCTGTTTACGGACATTATTCTGTGTATTTTTATATTCTTTATTGCCTTTATTTTGCATTACTTAACCTCTTGTAAATCACCTGACATCCGGGCACAAATATAATTGCGCGCCTCAAATGTATCCTTCATTATGACTTCCCCGCTTTCGATTAGGTCTTTTATCGTGAGGTCAAAGGAATACAGCAGAGTCTCATCCAGTACCCGCTGTACATCGGTTCTGTCTTTCAGACTGCTGTAAAAGAAATTTCGTACTTTAACACAATCGCCAAAGGTTCTTGTCGGTTCTGTATAATCAGCAAGATAAAGTATCTTTTCAAGCACAGTCATATTGGGTCTTCCGGTGGTATGATAGCTTACAGCATCGACCAACTCACCGTCAAAAAAATCTCCGTATTTTTCAGCAATAACCGCAGCGGCGGTCTTGGCATGAAAACATTTAGGCGAGCGAAACATCAAATCGGTAACAAGTATACCATATTTTTCACAAAGTTTCAACTGTTTTTCAGTATTATACTCTTTTGTAATATCGTGGAGCAATGCAGCAGCACGAAGCTCGTTCTTTCTTTGCGGACAGTAAATATCAGCGATGGCAGCTGCCTCGCCCTCCACCGCTACAGTATGTGAATACCTTCTGTCTGACAGCTGAGAATGAGCATACTCTTTTAATTCACAAAGGAATTCCTCGGTTATTTTTCTTTTCATTATTTGTCTGAATATAATTTTTTCTTTTTTATGTATTCATATACACCGTCCGGGAGATACTTTCCAGCATTTTCACCCGAAATTATCATATCCCGCACCGCATTAGAGGATATTTCAAAGGGCTCGATATCAAGTATACGTATTTCTGCGGAAAAATCGCGGATGTACTCTTCCCTTTTTCTTGCGATCTCAGCGTATTTAATTATGTCATTTTCCCGCCTGACACAGACTATATCCGCCATAGAAAAAATATCCTTGGCTCTGTACCAGCTGTCAAGGGTCAGGAACATATCAGTACCGCACAAAAGGGAGAGATTATCGCTTTCTTCGCTGTAATGCAAAAGTGTATTATAGGTGTAGCTTTTACCGGGACGGTTTATTTCATAATCTGATATAAACATCTTTCTTCCGTATTCCGGATGAGATGAGAAAGCCATTTCAAGCATTTTGCATCTGTCTAAAGCACTGTCCTCCGGATAAATATCCTTGTGCGGCGGAATACCCGCCGGTATTATATACAGCTTATCAAGCTTCTCCTCGCGCAAAAAAGCGGTTGCAGCACTGACATGCCCCTTGTGCACAGGAGAAAAGGTTCCGCCGTATATACCAATTTTTTTACCGTTTCTCATTTAACAAGTATTATCTTTTTGTTATCCTTTGATTCTCTGTAAAGCACTATCTTAGTACCGATTACAATGACAATATCTGCACCGAGACGTTCAGACAGCTGATCGGCCGCTTCTCTTGCGGAAACTGGAGAGGTCTCAAGGGTTTTTATCTTTATAAGCTCCCGTGCCTCAAGGGTATCGTCAAGCTGTACGCACATATTATCGTTTATTCCGCCCTTTCCTATCTGGAAAATAGGCTGAAGCTCAGTGGCCATTGCCTTGAGCTGTGATCTCTGTTTACTTGTAAGCATTTCTCTTCCTTTCAAATGTCAGACGAGCTGTGAGAGCTTTTCTGCAAAAGCACGCATTGCTGCCCCCCTGTGACTAATGAGGTTCTTTTCATCTGCAGTCATCTCACCGAAGGTTTTTTCGTATTCGGGATAATAAAATAAAGGATCGTATCCAAAGCCGCCGTCGCCGCGAGGACTGTCAAGGATGATACCGTCGCACTTACCTATGGTTGTAAATGAAGGGGTACCATCAGGGAACACGCAGGATACAGCACATAGAAAGCTCGCCGTCCTGTTTTCTTTTTCAATGTTTTTAAGCTCACAAAGAAGCTTTGTATTATTCTTTTCGTCGGTTGCACCCTCTCCGCTGTAACGTGCAGAGTAGATACCGGGAGCACCGTCAAGTGCATCTACGGTAAGTCCGCTGTCGTCAGCAACTCCGATATAACCGAGAGACGCAGGTACACTTGCCTTTATTATCGAATTTGCCTCAAAGGAATCGCCATCCTCAACGATCTCCTCCTCAAAGCCTATATCATCAAGTGAAAGTATCTCAAAAGGAACCTTCATATAAGCGGAAAGCAGCTCTTTAAGCTCCTTGATTTTTTTCTTGTTTCTTGAAGCGAGAACTATTTTTAGCACCTTTGTTCCTCCTGTTACTCGAACAATGCCTTGGAAAACTCATCGGCATCAAAGGGCTGCATATCGTCTATTCCCTCGCCCACGCCGACGAATTTAACGGGAATGCCAAGTTCTGCCTTAATGGAAATAATAATACCGCCCTTTGCTGTCCCGTCAAGCTTTGTCAGAATAATACCGGTTATATTAGCGGCATTTACAAATTCCTTAGCCTGAATGACTGCGTTCTGACCGGTAGTGGCATCAAGAACAAGAAGAGTTTCTCTTGAAGAGTCAGGGAGCTCTCTGTCGATAACGCGATTGATCTTTGCAAGCTCGTCCATCAGGTTCTTTTTGTTATGAAGTCTGCCCGCAGTATCAACAACAAGAACGTCTGCGTTTTTCTTTTTTGCCGACTGTATAGCGTCGAAAACAACTGATGCGGGATCAGATCCCTCGCTCTGGGCAATAAGATCAACCCCTGCACGGTCAGCCCAGACAGAAAGCTGATCTATCGCTGCCGCACGGAAGGTATCTGCTGCTGCAAGTACGACCTTCTTGCCGTCGTCCTTAAGACGTTTTGCTATCTTACCGATAGAAGTAGTCTTTCCGACACCGTTAACTCCTATAATAAGAATTACAGAAGGAACGGTTTTGAGTTCAAGATCACCGCTCTCTCCGATCCTGTCTCTGAGAATGCTGATAAGAAGTGCTCTTACTTCTTCAGGATCGCTGAGTCTGTCATCCTTTATTTTTTCACGAAGCTCGTCAATTATATCCTCAGTTGTGGAAACACCGACGTCAGAGGTTATCAGAATCTCCTCAAGCTCCTCAAGAAGATCCTCATCAACTTTTACAAAGCTACGGAAAAGATCGTCTACTCGGCCGAATACAGCCTCTTTGGTTTTTGCAAGTCCTGCTTTTAATTTATCAAAAAATGCCATAATCAATCTCTGCTTTATGCAAGCATATCCTTTTTGAATTTTTCTATTTCGCTTACATTGATGGTAAGCACCTTGGATATTCCCTTCTGAGGCATAGTTACACCGTACAGCCTGTCAGCAACATCCATAGTACCGCGTCTGTGGGTAATAAGGATGAACTGAGTATCAAGAGAATATTTTCTCACGTATTCCGCAAATCTGTCAACGTTTACCTCATCAAGTGCCGCCTCTATCTCATCGAGTATAGAGAAAGGAGTAGGCGAGTGCTTAAGCACGGCAAAAAACAGTGCTATAGCAACGAAAGACTGCTCACCGCCGGACAAAAGAGAAAGATTCTTTATTATCTTGCCGGGAGGCGCTGCCTTTATCTCGATTCCGCTGTTAAGAACATCGTCGGGATCGGTGAGAACTACCTCCGCAGATCCTCCGCCGAACAGCTCACGGAATACCTCGTTGAAGTTTGTATTGACGGTATTGAAGGTTTCAATAAACTTAACACGCATCTCTGCCTCAAGATCATATATGATCTTGCTGAGATCCTTACCTGTCTGCTCAAGATCCTTAAGCTGCAGACTCATGGTATCGTAACGTGATTTAACGTCGGCATATTCCTCAATAGCACCGACATTAACGTTGCCGAGATTCTTCAGCTTGTTTTTGTACTCAGTCTGAAGAGCCGCAACACTTGCCCTGGTCTCTGCAGTTACCGGAGGATAACCAAGCTCGGCAGCTGTGCTGTGGGTAAGCTCATAGTCATCCCAAAGCTTTGCTACCATCTTATCGGTATCGTTTTTCAGCTGAGTCAACTTATTCTCGCTCTTGGTATAAGAACGGAACAAAAGCTCCTTCTGATTGTTCTTCTCTTTTATCGTTGCCCTGAGCTCAGTAAGACGCTTTTCAAGCTTAAGACTGTCTTCGTCCACCTGCAGCTTTTCCTTCGTAAGACTGTCAAGAAGTCTCTCTGATTCTTCAGCTTCCCTGCGGTTTTCTCCACGTGAACGCTGAAGCTCTTCGATATTGGCTCTGATCGCACCCTTTTGCTCTGAGTAAGCCATAAGCTCAGACTGTGCAAAAGTAATACGTGCACCAAGTGCCTCAAGAGACTCCTTTGATACCTCTATCTCTTTCCTGGTCTCAGCCTCACTTATCATACATTCGGAGATCTTTGC